>CAMOEU010000038.1 GCA_946612575.1 uncultured Clostridia bacterium | reverse complement strand
GCCATTTTTCTTTTTAAAAATTGTTGATAATTATCGTCTCCTCATTTTGAAGAGCTGTTTCAATCAAAAGTTCAAGATCCAAGTTTTGCTCATTCTTTACAGCCCTTTCAATGGTTGGTTTGATGACTGGATTTTTTGGCAAGAACACAGTGCAACAATCTTCGTATGGCAAGATTGATGTGTCATAAGTTTTTATCTCTCTTGCGATATCCATAATTTGCTCCTTGTCAAAAGCAAGCACTGGCCTAAACACAGGCAAAGTCACAACCGAATTTGTCACAGTCATACTTTGCATTGTTTGACTTGCAACCTGTCCAAGACTTTCTCCTGTCACAATTGCACCAAGTTCGTTTTTCTTACAAAGTCTTTCTGCGATTCTCATCATAATTCTTCTCATGATTGTTATCATATATTCTTCATCGCAATGTCTGTGAATCTGTTCTTGAATTGTTGTGAAAGAAATTATGTGAAGTTTAATCTCATCGCAATAACAACTTATTTGTTTTGCAAGTTCAATCACCTTCTCTTTTGCCTGAACACTTGTGTAAGGATAAGAATGAAAGTGCACAGCTTCAAGTCTGAGACCTCTTTTTGACATCATATATCCTGCAACTGGACTGTCAATTCCGCCAGAAAGCAAAAGAAGAGCCTTTCCAGCACTTCCAAGTGGAAGCCCACCTGCACATTTTTCAAGTTTTGTGTAAACATAGGTCTTTCCATTTACCCTAACTTCAACATTAACAACAACATCTGGATTATATAAATCCACTTTGATATTTTTGTTGCTGTTTAAAATCACTTCTCCAAGATGAGCATTAAGCTCCATAGATTTAAGCTCAAATCGTTTGTCAGCTCTTTTACTCTCCACCTTAAAAGTTTTGTAAGAAGAAAAATCTATTGATTTAACAAAATCTTCAATATTTTTCAAAGAAGTATCAATCTCAACAGCTTTTGAAACACCAATAAGTCCAAAAACCTGTTTAAGTTTTTCAACAATCTCATCTTCATCATTTTCATTATATGAAGAAATCACAAGCCTACCTTGTGTTTCTGTCAATCTAAAAGCAAAATCTTTAAGCTTCTTATTTATATTGTTTTTAAGAAGTTTGATAAAATCGTGACGATTTTTACCCTTCAAAAAGAGTTCTCCAAACTTCAACAAAAGCACTTTTTCCATATTATGACACCCTTTGTTTTATATCTTGATATACTTCCCCAATAATATGAGCTGCGGTTTCAATCTCAGAAACAGTTTGATAAGCTGAGAAACTTATTCTTGCACTTGAGATAATATCATTTCTTGAGACACCAATTTCTTCAAGCACACGATTTCCCGCCTTTTTTGCAGAGCAGGCACTGCCAAGACCAATAACAACACCCTTTTCATCAAGTGCATGCAACATTGTTTCACCCTTAACACCATCAAAAACAATGTTTAGTATGTATGGCGAACCACCAAAATCTACACATCTCACACCATAAGAAGAGACAACTTTCTTAAACTTTTCTTTAAGCGAAGAGACATTTTTGAAGTTTTTCTCAACATCAATAATCTCAACAGCCTTTCTAAACTGCATAATTGCAGGCACATTTTCTGTGCCAGAACGAAGTCCAAACTGTTGTCCACCACCTTCAAAAAGTGGTTTGAGAGCATTCTTGTTTTTGACATAAAGCCCAGCAACACCCTTTGGGCCATAAATTTTGTGAGCACTGAAAGAATAAAGATCCACTTCAGTCTTTCTCAAAGAAAGTGGGATTTTCATAAACCCTTGAACACCATCAACATGCAAAACAGCCCTTGGACACAATCTTTTTTTCAACAAAGAAATCTTTTCAATATCATTGACAGCACCAGTTTCATTGCTTACTTGCATAATTGAAATAAGTCTTGTCTTTTCTGACAAAACCTTCTCAAGCTCAGTTAAATTCACCTTTCCATTTTTGTCAAGCGGAACAAAGAAGACTTTATACCCTTCACTTTCAAGCTTTTTTCCTACATTATAAACAGATGGATGTTCTCCGACTGAGAAAACATATTCATAATCACCCTTTCTCAAACTTCCTCTGATTGCCAAGTTGTTGCTTTCGGTCGCACAACCTGTGAAAAGGACTGTTCCTTCGCTTGCATCAAGTTTTTTCAAGAAAAACTTCTCAGTTTCTGCAATTTGTTTAGAAACTTGCAAAGATTCAACAGCAAGTGCAGAAGGATTGAAAAATCTATCGCAAGCAAACTCGCGATAAACTTCCAAGCATTCTTCTGCCATTTTTGTTGTTCCTGCATTATCTAAAAATATCATATTACTCCATATATTGTGTATTATGCAAAAGATTATTGCATATCACATACAAATTACATCTGTCTAAGTTTTGCACCATATCTGAATTCAAGTGATTTCAAAACTTTGTTTACAGCAGCATTTATCTCATCACCTGTCAAAGTCTTTTCGTTTGACATAAACACAATTTTGTATGCCATACTCTTTTTATCTTTTCCAAGAGTTTCACTTCTGTAAACATCAAAAAGTTCTACATCATAGAAAATCTTTCCACAAGCAGATTTGATTGCCGAAATAAGTTCTGCATTTGAAATCTTTTCATCAACAACAACCGCAATATCTCTCTCAACCGCCTGGAATTTTGAAACTTCTTTTGTTTCATATTTCTTTTCAGGAATTGAAGCAAGATAGTCAGTATCAAGTTCGGCATAATAAACATCTTGAGAAATGTCATAGTTTTTCAAAACTGACTTATGCACTTTTCCAAAACATCCAATCACTTTTCCATCTTTTGCGATTATATCAGCACTTACACCACTGTGCAAGAATGGCTCTTTTGATCTTTCAATCTTATATTCAAGCGATGTTGAAACAAGAAGATTTTCAATCAAATTTTTAAGTTCGAAGAAATCATAACCATTTTCACAAACAGCAATAGAAAGTCTATTGTTTTCCACAGGCAATTCCTTGAGTGGCAACGATTTTGGCAAATAAACTCTTCCAGCTTCAAACAATCTCAAGTCTTTGTTTCCGACAGACAAATTGTAAGAAATGTCAAGCAAAATCGCATGAGCCATAACAGTTCTTACTGTTGACAAATCTTCACTGAGTGGATTTGCAATTTTGATAACATTTCTTCTGCTGTCTCCCTCAGGAATCAAAAGTTTGTCACAAGCAGATGCAGTGTAAAGAGAATAGTTTAATGTTTCATAAAAACCATTATCAACCAAAATGTTTTTCAAACCATTTTCAAGCACAAGTCTTGGCTCATATTGACCAATTGTGATTGAAGAATTTTCAAACATCTTCCCTTCAACATTGTTATAAACATCATAACCATAAATTCTGATAACTTCTTCAGCGATATCATTTTCATTTTTGATATCATCTCTAATGAATGGTGGAACACAAGTGAGTGTGTCACCAACAAGTTTACTTTCAATTCCAAGACCATTCAAGATTTGCAAAACTCTGTCTTTTGGAATATCAACACCCAAAATCTTAATCACTTTTGAGAATGAAAGTGTCAATTTTTCACTTACACCAAGCTTTCTGTTTCCTGTCACCTTATCAATGATTCCAGAAACAATTTGACCGCAACCAAGTTTATCAACAAGATGCAAAGCTCTCTTCATTGCAATTGTAGGAGTGTTTATGTTTACACCCTTTTCATATCTTGCAGAAGAATCTGTTCTCAATCCAAACTTCTTGGCAGTAAGTCTTATCGACTTAAGGTCAAAAACAGCACATTCAAACACACTTTCAGTAGTGTCAGCAGAAATGCAAGAGTTTACACCACCAATAACACCCGCATTAACAACAGGCTTTTTGCCATCAGCAATAACCATAACATCTTTGTCAAGTTTGTATGTTTGACCGTTCAAAACAGCAATTTCTTCACCAGCTTTTGCCTGACGAACACAGATTTTGTGACCATCAAGATATTTATAGTCAAAAGCATGCATAGGCTGACCTTGTTCAATCAAAACATAATTTGTAATATCAACCATATTGCTTATAGGTTTAATTCCCACAGCAAGAAGTCTGCTTCTGAGCCAAAGTGGTGATTTTTCACTTTTAATATTTTTGATATAAGCCCCAAGATATCTATAACAATTGTCAGTTGACAAAGTGATATCAACATAGTCATTAACATTTCCAGCAACTGTCTTGAAAGACAAATCAGGCTCTTTGAAAGTTTTTCCATACATAGCACAGATTTCTCTTGCAATACCAACAATACTATTGCAGTCAGGTCTGTTTGGTGTGACATTGACATCAAAAACAACATCATTAAGCATCAAAGCATCTTCAATTTTTGTCCCAGGCTTGAAATTTTCAGGCAAAATCAAAATTCCATTTATTGATGCACCATCAAAATAGTTGTCATCAATACCGATTTCTTCGCCAGAGCAGAACATTCCATCACTGGAAACCCCTCTCATTTTTGTAGGTTTGATTTGCACACCGTTGCAAAGGTCAGCACCTTCAAGAGAAACAGGCACAACAGCACCTTCAAAAACATTTGTTGCTGATGTGATGATTTGCACTTTTTTGAAGCCCACATCAACTTGACAAACAAAAAGTCTGTCAGCTTCTGGATGTTTTTCAATTTTTGTGATTTTTCCGACATAAACATCATGCAAATGTTCGTTCATATGCAAAACTTCTTCAACTTCAAAGCCAGAAACTGTAAGTTTTTCTTCAATTTGCTTTGGACTAAGGTCATCAAGATCAACAAAATCTTTAAGCCAATTATAAGATATTTTCATTTTTATCTCCTTTAAATCTTTGAATAATACACAATATATGGTGTGTTATGCATAGCATACTACCACAATTATCTCATTTGTTTCAAGAATCTCATATCATTTCTAAACAAATATTTGATGTTTGGAATCTTGTTTGTGATCATAACACTTCTATCAATCCCCGGACCAAAAGCAAATCCACTATATTTTTTGCTGTCAATACCTGACATTTCCAAAACTTTTGGATTGACAACACCAGCACCAAACACTTCTGAGAAACCTGTTCCCTTACAAAGTGAGCACCCCTTTCCTTGACAAAGTTGACAAGTCGCATCAATTTCAATACTTGGCTCTGTGAATGGGAAATATGAAGGTCTTACTCTCATCTTGACATTTTCACCAAAAAGTCTTCTCAAAATTTCCTTTATCATAAGCATCAAATCTTTAAGACCGATGTTTTCATCAATAACAAGTGCTTCAAATTGATTGAAAATTGGAGAGTGAGAACTGTCACTATCATTTCTATAAACTCTTCCTGGACAAACAATCTTGAATGGTGGTTTCATTTTCTCCATCGCCCTAACTTGCATATTTGAAGTTTGAGATCTCATCAAAATATTGTCGCTGATAAAGAATGTGTCTTGCATATCTCTTGCAGGATGATTTTTTGGCACATTCAATGCTTCGAAGTTGTAATAATCTGTTTCAACTTCAGGTCCTTGAATGACAGTAAATCCCATTTCAACACATATTTCCATAAATTTGTTGTTGAATCTTGTAAGTGGATGCAATGCACCTTTCTTGACACCCTTGCTTGGCTCTGTAATGTCAATTGTCTCCTTTGCCATATCAGCAAGAAGCTTTTCATTTTCAAGTTTGCAAAGTTTTTCAGAAATTCCTGACTCAATTTTGCTTCTCACTTCATTTGCAAGCGAGCCAACTTCCTTTCTATCTTCTGGAGCAACATCCTTCATTCCTCTCAAAATTTCTGTCAAAAGTCCGCTTTTCCCAAGATACTTTACTCTCACATCGTCAAGAGCTTTAAGATCTGCAGCGGCTGAAATGTCTTCAAGTCCAGATTTTAAGATTTGTTGTAATTTTTGTTTCATACTCTCTCCTTTAAAACAAAAAAGCCGCCCTAATATTAGGACGACTAAATATCGTGGTACCACCTAACTTTATGCCATAAGGCAACTTATTTTCAAATTTACGCATTGAGAAACGGAGACCCCTACTGCAATTTTCAAGGTTCTGCTAGAAAGTGAATTCGAAAGCAAAGTTTTTATCTGAATTTCAGCATACATCAGACTCTCTGGAAAAACTTTCACAATTTACTAGTCTTTCATCATCGCATTTATAATACGAATATAATATCACAATCATCTTTTTAAGTCAAACATTATAAAGATTTTGCAAAAAATTTGTTGTGTGATATCATTGACTTATGGATAATTTTGAAAAATACATAATAAGACAAACAGCAAACTTGAAAAAACAGACAATATATTACTTTTTGAAAGAGCAAAAAATTTCCGAGCATTATATAAAAGTTTTAAGAAACTCGAGCGACACAATCAAACTAAACGGAAACACAGTTTCAATAAATCATCCAATTGAAGAAAATGATGTTTTGGAAATTTCAAAAAGCCCACAAAAAGGCAGCGAAATTCCAGAATGCGATGGAACACTTGAAATAATCTATGAAGATGATGATTACCTCGCTGTAAACAAACCACACAATCTCGCCTGCATCCCAACAAGAAAACACCTGCAAAACAATCTTGGCGGCCAAGTGGTCAAATATATGAAAGAAAAGGACAAAAATTTTGTGCTCAGAATCACAAACAGACTTGACAGAGAGACTGCTGGCATTGTTGTTATCGCAAAAAATATTGATGCTTTCAACAAAATGAATGCGGACAAAACATATTATGCTATATGCGAGGGAAATCTTGACTTGTCACCTTTTACAATTGACAAAAAAATAGAAACAATCTCTCACAATGGCATAAATCAAATGAAAAGAATTGTCTCAGAAAATGGCAAAACAGCCGTCACTCACATTTTCCCTGTCAAACACATTG
>CAMOEU010000037.1 GCA_946612575.1 uncultured Clostridia bacterium | reverse complement strand
AAAAGAAAGTGTTGAGCCTGACAAACGAGTTTTTGGAAGTTTTGTGCACGAAATATTGCAATTGTTTGTCAATCAAAACAAAAATGAAGTTGAAAAAGCAGATATTGACAAATTTTTGGATGAAAATTTTGATGTTTTGCTTAAAAAACACTATCAGGAAAAGTATTACACAAAAACATCATTTAGAAAATATTTGAAAAATGAGAGTAAAATTATTCTAAAAAATGTGGTTTATGAGCAAAAATACAGCAAATTTAAACCAATTGAAACTGAAAAAGCTATTTTTGACAAATATTACAACGAAAAGTCTTTGAAAGGCTTTGTTGATAGAGTTGATGTTTGCAATGATTTTTATAGAGTTATTGACTACAAAACCGGTCAGCAAGACAGCATAAGAAAGAGCCTTTATTATGGCAACAAATTGCAACTTTTCCTTTATGCAGACAGTCTTAAAAAATCGCTTGGGAAAAAGTGTGCTGGGGTTTATTATTTTGATTGTCAAACAAAGTATAAGTCAAACGGAAGCAGCAAGGCAAAACTGTTTGGTTTCACAAAAAAAGAAGAAGATGTGCTTTATGATATGGATTCTCGTTTTGATGCAGGGTTTAAGAGTGATATTCTTGGTATAACTGCAAAAGAAAATCCAAAAGAAGGTGATTTTCCGTTTAAGTATGGAAATATGGTAGATGAGTTTGAAAAGTATTTTAGATATGCAAATGCTGTTTCAAAGCAAGCGATTGACGAAATGAATGACGGTTATATCAAACCTTCTCCAATCGGCAAAGCTTGTGACTATTGCAAGTTTAATGCTATTTGCAAACACAGAAAGGAAGATGGCGAAAGAATCTCTGTTTCTGTTGATGATGATATTTTTTAAGAGGTGTTATGGAACAAAAGTTTACTCCAGAACAAGTTGATGTGTTAAACAACGACAAAAAGAATATGTTAGTCAGTGCTTCAGCGGGCAGTGGCAAGACTTTTATTATGATAAAATACATCACAAAACTTGTTGTTGAGAAAAAAATTCCTGTTGGACAACTTCTTGTTTTGACATTCACTAAGGCTGCGGCAAATGAGATGAAAGAAAGACTTGTAAGAAGTCTGAAAGAGTGCGGAAACGACCCATTTATTGTTGAACAAATTGACAATCTCCCAACGGCAAACATTTCGACAATTGACTCATATTGTGAGAAAATGATAAAAAAATATGCGAATTTGCTTGGAATAAGTGAAAATTTTGAAATTGCAGATGAAAATTTTGCTCAAAACATAAGAAATCAGGCATTTGAAAAGGCTTTTAAAGAATTTGAAAACAAAAAATATGACAAATATTTGATTTTGGTAGATTATTATAAAAACAGCAAAGAGAAAATCAAAAACATCTTGTTTGAGATAGAAAACTTGATGCAGGCAGTTTCAAATAGAAATGATTTTTTGAAGAAAAATTTGAATTCGGGTGAAGATTTTTATGAAAAAGCAGCTCAATTTTTGTTTGATTATTCATTAAAAACAATAAAAAATTCGCTTTTTGAAATTGAAATTCTTGGCATTGAAAAATATTATCAAAGTTTGAGATCTCTTTTTGATGATGCAGTTTCAAGCAAAAATATTTATGAACTTGCAAAAAATCTTAAAAACATCACAAAATTTCCAAAAAAGCCTTTAGTGAACACAATTGGACAAGAAAATTCTGACATTATTGACATAAACAAGAAAGAACTTTCAAAAGTTGTTGAGATGATAAACTCGTTAAATTTGGATGATGAGAAAAATGTTTCATTCCAAAAAAGTGCTGTTTTGGAAAAAACAATTTTAGATTTGTTTGTTGAATATCAATTGCAAGAAGATCAAATCAAAAAAAATCAAAATGTGCTTGATTTTGGTGATTTGGAAATGTATATGGCAGAAATCTCTGAGAAAGAAAATCTTTTTGAAGGGCTTAAATATGTTTTTGTTGATGAATATCAAGACACAAACAAAATTCAGGAAAGAATTGTTAAGAATGTTGCAAAAAATTGCAATTTTGTTGCTGTTGGTGATGCAAAACAGGGGATTTATGGGTTTAGACTTGCAAGTTGTGAAATCTTTTTGAATGATATGCAAACATTTGAAGAAGATGAAAATTCGACGGTTAAATATCTTAAGTCAAATTTCAGAAGTGATGTTGATATATTAAATTTTGTAAACTCTGTTTTTGAAGTTTGTATGACAGAGCAAAATGCTGGGATTGACTACAAAGCCACATCTATGCTCACAAAAGGCAAAGATTTTTTGAAAAAAGAGAAAAATGCAGTGTGCATTGATATTGTGCAGGAAGAAAACGAAGAAACAAAACTTGAAAAAGTTTATAGTGTAAAAAATTCCGAGAATGTTTTGAAAAATAATGATTTAAAATTGATGCTTGATATAAAAAGAAGAATTTTTGAAGTTAGAAAAACAAAAATTTTTGAAGATAAAAATTTTAGAGATTGTAGATATTCAGACATATCAATCATTTCAAGAAGCCGCGGAAAACTCTTCTATGCTTTGCAAGAATATTTGCTTGAAAGTGGAATTCCTGTTGTGTCAAGTGCAAGCGGAACTCTTTTTGAGGAAGTGGAAGTGAAGGTTTTGCTCGAGCTTCTTAAAGTTGCCAAAAATTTTGATGACGATATTGCACTTCTTGCGGTTTTGCTTTCTCCGTTTGGTGGTTTTTCTCTTGAAGAAATTGTTAAACAAAAAAAGTGTGAAAGTTTGTGCAAAGATGTTTTAACAAACGATTATTTCTCAGATTTTGTTGAGAGAATAAAAAATTTCAGAAAGGATATCTTTGTTTTTGGTGTGAGAAAGGCAATGGAGAAACTGTTTAAAAAGACAAATTACCTTTCTTATATAAATGCAAAAACCCAACATTTGCAGATAAATTATGCAATAAAACAGTTTTTGGCGAAGATTGTTGAGAGTGGTTTTGAGTTTGATTTGTGCGGACTTATAAATTTCTTTGAAACGGTTGAGATAAACATAATCTCAGAGCCAGCCGATGCAGCTGATGCCGTTTCTATGCATTCCATCCACGAAACTAAGGGGCTTGAATATCCTGTTGTCTTTTTGATTGGGTGTGATAACTCGTTTAATGACAAGCCACCAAAAGATGGAAGTGTGAAAATTGATGAAAATTTTGGACTTGCTCTGAAATATTATGATTTGGAAAATAATGTTGCGGTTGAAACTGTCAAGATGAAAGCAATTTCGCTTCTGTCAAAACAAAAGAGTGTTTCTGAAGAACTTATGATTTTCTATGTTGCACTCACTCGTGCAAAAAACAAACTCTTCTTGTTTGGAAGATACAATCCAAAGAACTTTGAAAAAAGGTCGTTGTCAGAATGCTCTTCTTATTTTGATTTTGTTTTCTTTTCACTCAAGATTTCTCAAGAACAACTGCTTGCAAATGGGAAAATTGAGAAAAATGCTGTTGAAGTGAATTATATTGATAATATAGAAGAGATTTCCGCGGAGGAAAAGGTTTCTATAGACAATGCAGAGTTTGACAGTGGAAATCTTGAAAAGATGCTTGAATATTTAAATTTCAATTATCAATATGATGATAAGCTCAATTTCAAACTCAAGGAGACTGTCACAGCTTTAAACAAAAAGCAGCAAGAAGATGTTTTGGAGAAATATTCAAATGAAAACTTCTCATTTGGTGGTGCGGGTGTCGAGATTGGAAATGCTTATCATCTCGTGCTTAAAGTTTTGGATTTTTCAAAAATAGACAATCTAGAAGATTTGGATAAAGAGTTGGAAAAGAACTATGAATTTTTGAAAGAGAGTCTTGCTTTGATTGACAAAAATATCTTATTGAAGAATATTTTGATTTTGAAAAATATTTGCAAAAATGGAAAAGTGTATAAAGAAAAAGAATTTGTGGTCAAAGAAAAACTTTGCAATTTAATCTCAACAAGTTTGCAAGATGAAATTTTGCTGCAAGGGGTTGTTGATTTGTTTGTTGTTTTTGAAGATGAAATTGTGCTTATTGATTATAAATATTCAAATTCAACAAGCGACAACTATTTAATTGAAAAATATAAAAATCAACTAAAATTATATAAAATTGCAATAGAAAATGCGATTGATAAACCTGTTGGAAAATCATATTTATTATCACTTAAAAATTCGAAAATAATTCCAGTTGAAATATAAAAATAATCAAAAATAATGCGGAGAAAAATAATTTTTTGGAATTGTTTTTCTCTTTTATTTTATGGTGGAAAAAATATTTTAAAAATTATTGAAAAATATTAGTAATTATTTTTTTGTTGTGTTATACTAACAACGAATACATAGGAGGTATTTTATGTCTACTGGTTTGGCAATCGTAAACAATATTATTGATTTTTTGTCATCAGTGTCCAGCAAGTTGGGGCTTGACATACTTTTCATTATCGGAATGGTAGTGGAAGTTTTGTTTGTCCTTTTCTTCTTGTTTAAGGCTTCTTTTTCATATGAAGTTTCTTTAAACAGAGCACTCGACAAAATAAATTATTGGCTTTTCCAAAAGAAAGTCGTCAATGAAGATAACATTAGGGAGTTGAATGAAATTTTCAAAACAAAAGCTCCAAAGAAATTGTGTTATTATTGGCATCAATATGTTCTTTTCAGAGAGGGGGTGCCATCTACATATTTCACAGCAGAAAATTTGATCGAACAACCTGTCAAAACAAGTTCTTATTCAAGTGATGTCAAAAACTTGAGAGTTTTGACAATCCTTTGGGCTGTTTTGTGTGGAACATTTATCTTTATTTCTCAATCACTTGAAGCAAGTGCGATTACTGGTGCAGCCCTTGTTATGGCATTGTTGCTTGGTCTTGTCGTTAGTTTGATTGGATTTTTGGTTGTTATCTTTATGAGAACAAGACAAAAGAGCATTTTAAACACACTTTATCAAAATGTCAGATTATTGGACAGATTTATGGATAATGCTTGTGTTGATTTGGCATCTTATGTTGATTATCAAATTCTCTTCACTCCAAGCGAAATTGAAAAAGGTCAACCAGTTTTGAGAGAATTCTTGGATTTTAAAGCTAGAAAAGAAAAGGAAGAATTTAGCCGTGCAAGAGAAGAAGAAATTGATTATACAAAATACGATTTCACAGAAACAGGTGTTGATGGCTCAATTGTTCTTTCTAGGGCAATGAGAGAAAGTGAACTTTTCATCAAGAGAAGAGATAAAATCCTTGTTCAAATTTCCCAACTTGAAGCCGAACTTGAATCAAGAAGAAAGAATTTTGATAATGTTCAAAGAGATTCTCAAACAAAACTTCAAGCATCAAAAGAAAACATTGCAAGACTCAGACAGATGCAAGAAGAAACAACAAACAGAATTGAAAGCAACTATTATAGAAAACAACAAACTCAAGAAGCTGCAAAACAAGAACAACTTGAACAAGAGTTTGACCAACAAAGAGCAAAATACCTTCTTGAAAAATCTGAATGTGAAGAAGAAATCAAAAAACTTAATGAAGAACTTGAAAATTACAGAAAGAGAGTTGAAGATGCTATGCTTGGCGAATATAAAACTTTCTATGAAAAATTCTGTACAAGTGCTGAAAAAGTTGTTGAAAAAGTTTTCGCTGAAAAATTGTCAGATTTGAAAAATGAAAACGAAAATTACAAGCAAAAAATCACTGACCTTGAAGTAAAGATTAAAAATGGAAATTTTGCAGAAGAAACTCCTGCAGAAAACACAGATGCAACAGAGCAAGAAGGTCATTATGATGAACATGGAAACTATGTTTATGAAAACGGAACATTCTATGACCCAGATGGAAACTTCCACGACAATGATGGCAAGATTTATGACCAAAACGGAAAATTGCTTTCAAAACCTGAAGAAAAATATGTTGTTGACCTTGACAATTTTGACACATTTGACTTTATGACAGATGTTAAGCAAAAAGATGATATCTATGATGTTGCAGAAGATGTTGTTAAGGCACTTGATAAAGACAACGAATTTGAAGTAAGTCACACAGAAACAAAACCTGAAGAAGTTAAAGAAACTGAAGAAGATGATGTTGTTGAAGAAGAACCTGTAGTGGCTGAAAACAAAGAAGAACAACTTGAGTCATTCAATCTTGATGAAGAAGAAAAGGTTGAAGATGAAAAACCTGTTGAGGGAAAAACAGGGGAAACCGTAGAAGAAGTTGTTGAAGAAGAACCTGTTGTTGAAGAAAAACCAAGAAGAAAAGCGGGTCGTCCAAAGAAGATTGTTAAGAATGACGAACCTGTAGAAAAGAAAAAGAAAGTAGGTCGTCCAAGAAAGACTGCTGTGGCAGAAGAAGAAAAGCCAAAGAAGAAGGTGGGCAGACCAAGAAAGGTCACAAAACCAGTTGAAACAGAGGAAAAACCAAAGAGAAAAGTTGGTCGTCCAAAAAAAGTGACAAAGGTGGCAGAGCCTAAAAAGAGAGTTGGAAGACCAAGAAAAACTGTCAAAGCAGAAGAAAAACCTGTTGAGACAAAAAGAAGAGTAGGCCGTCCAAAGAAGGTTGTTAAAGTTGAAGAACCAAAGAGAAAAGTTGGAAGACCAAGAAAAACTCAAACCGAAACAATAAGCGATATCAATAGAAGACTTTCAGAAGAAGAAGCAAGACTTGCTCAAATGAGAGAAGACTTGAGTCGTGAATTCGAACTTGCAATGAATGGTGCAAACGAAAACAGTTCTCAAAGAAAGAGAAATCAAATTATGAGAGAAATTGAAAGTTTGCAAAGCGAAGCAGAAAATTTGGTTGCATCAAACCAATCAGAAGCAAAAATGCAAGAAATCAACGAAAAACTTGAAAGACTTCTTGATGAAATCAAAAAGATCAATGGATAGAAAAAAGACCAAGAAATTGGTCTTTTTTATTTT
>CAMOEU010000036.1 GCA_946612575.1 uncultured Clostridia bacterium | reverse complement strand
CACAACAAATTCAGGTTTTGGCACCACTCAAGGCTGGTGTTTGCGGAATTGAGATCTTGAATAGAGAACTTCAAGAAAAAATCAATCCACCTGCTCCAAACAAAAGACAGGTAGAGTTTGGTCATACAATTTTCCGTGAAGGTGACAAAGTTATGCAAATGGCAAACAACTATGACCTAGAATGGAAAAAACACGGCAAATTTGCTGATGAAAGCGGCCAAGGTGTGTTTAATGGAGATATTGGTGTCGTGCAGACAATTGATCCACAAACAAGTGAAGTTATTGTCGAATTTGAAGATGGCAGAATTTGTCTTTACACAAGACCAGACTTGCCAGACTTGTCGCTTTCTTATGCAATAACAATTCACAAAAGCCAGGGGTCAGAATTTGACACTGTCATCATTCCAGCAATTGCTGGTCCAAGCATAATCTTGACAAGAAATTTGATATATACAGCGGTCACAAGGGCGAAGAAGATGGTTGTTATTGTTGGAGAAAAGCAATATCTTCACAGAATGGTTTCAAACAAATATACAGCAACAAGATTCACACTTCTAAAAAGACTTATTGTCACAGCAAACGACAAAGTGAAAAAGATGTTTGAATAAAAAACACGGCAATTGCCGTGTTTTCTTATTTTGTTGTTTTTTCAGTTTTTACCTTTTTCTCTTTCTTTGTTGTTTTTTCAGTTTTCTCTTTTTTAGATTTTTCTTCTTTTGCTAGTTTTTCTTTCTTTGCTTTTGAAGCCTTAACTTTTGTCGTTTTTGAGGGTTCATCTACAGAATTGAAGGCAATTTCTTCTTCGGTCATAAGCTTTTGTTCTTCTTTGTTTCTTCGTTTTTCAAAAGCTTTTGAAAGTTTGTTCCAAATAAACACTCCTGCTGCATCTGTGCCGTGTTTTTTTCTGATTTTGCTTCCAAAGAATTCAAGTCCAGAAATGATAAGTGCGGTGCACAAGATAAGAGTTATAAGTGTGACGATAACAGGGAATGAATAATCTGTAATTTTAAAGAAACTTGCAAGGCCACTGACAAATGAAATAATAATCAAAAATGCCGAAATTCCACATGTGACTGCTCTTAGAAGTGTCATAGGTCTGCAAATCCAAACTAGGTTTACAAATCCAATGCAAGTGAGAAGAATTGTGCAGAGTGATGTGTATTCTGATGGTGTCAGGGTGACTGCCCCACGATTGAGCAAAACAACAATAAGAATGTTTACAAACATAACAAGGGCACATGGAATTGATTTTTTGAGGACTTGCGGAATGAAATTTCCTTTGATCAGGTCGTTGTTTGGCTGGAATGTTAATATAAACGAAGGAAGTCCAATGACAAACATTTCAAGCAGAAGCATTTGTTTTGGAGTGAATGGATAAGAAATTCCAAGAATGAGTGTTGTTGCACAAAGCAGAATTGTGAACAGTGTTTTCATAAGGTAAAGCACAGAAGAATATTGAACATTGTTTACAATCTTTCTTCCTTCTTTAACAATTGAAGGGAGTGCTGAGAAATTGCTTTGCATAAGCACAAGGTGAGAGATGTTTCTTGCAACTTCACTTCCATCTGCCATAGCGATAGAACAGTTTGCTTCTTTAAGTGCAAGGGTGTCGTTTACACCATCACCAGTCATTGCAACAACATTTCCTTGAGTTTTTAAAGCTTTGATGATTGTGTGTTTTTGTTCAGGTGTGACACGACCAAAAACAGTAAATTTGTCTGCAATTTGTGCCACTTCAATCAAACTCATATTCTCAAGGGAGATATACTTTTCACTGTTTGCGACTCCAACTCTTTTTGCAATTTTTGAGACTGTAAGGGCATCATCACCAGAGATGATTTTGATTTCTACATCATTATCTTTAAACCATTTTATTGTTTCGACAGCATCTTTTCTTATGTGGTCTTCAAGAACAAAGAATGCCATAATCTTTCCGGTTTTTCCAGCTGATTTTTCATTGTATGCTTTGTCATCTTCAACAAGGGAAAGCACTCTGTAGCCTTGTTCCATATATGCATTCATAATTTTCTTTTGGGCGGCTGTGATTGTGCATTTTATAAATCCTGCCGCACCAATATAATAAGTTTTTCCACTTTGAAGAGTTGTTGCACTATATTTTCTTTGAGAAGAAAATTCGATGACTTGTTTTGCTGTAGCGGTTATATCTTTTCCAAATTTATCAATAAGTGCGACTGATGTTGCATTTGAAGTCTTTTGATTTTGCAAAACCGCTTTCATAACAGTTTCGATTTGTTTGTCAGTATAATTGTTTTGATTGACTACTTCCACAACATTCATTGTTCCGTCTGTGATTGTTCCGGTTTTGTCAAGACAGAGCACATTTGCTCTGGCAAGCATTTCGATTGAGTAAATGTTTTTGACAAGGGTTTTCTTTCTTGCAAGTTTCATAACTCCAACAGAAAGTCCAACGGTGATAAGCAGATACATTCCTGCAGGAATCATTCCGGTCAGGGCACCACTTGTGCTTGTGATGGAATCTTTGATTGTGGAACTTGCAATGAAATATTCTTTACAAAATGTCAAAACACCAATTGGAATCAAAATCAAAATGATGATTTTAATCAAACTGTTAAGGTCTTTAAAAAGGTTTGAAGTTTGAGGTTTGAAGTTTTTAGTTCTTTCTGCAATTGTTTGAATATAGTTGTTTTTGCCGACTTTATCAACTCTTGCATAGCACATTCCCGAAACCAAGAAACTTCCGGCAAGAAGGGTGTCTCCTTCTTTCTTTTTGATTGAGTTTGATTCTCCAGTAAGCAGACTTTCATTTGCCTCAACTTCTCCATCAATAATGATGCAGTCAGTAGGGATTTGGTTTCCGTTTTCAAGGATAATTATGTCATCAAGAAGAAGATTTTCGCCTTTGATTTCGTGTTGGAAGCCCATTCTTATGACTTTGATTTTTGGCACGGAGACCATAGACAACCTTTCAACAGTGATTTTTGACTTTATTTCCTGAATAATTGCAATTGCAGTGTTTGCAATGACAACAAAAAGGAAAATCAAATCGCTCCATGCTCCAACACACATAAGTGCAACAGCAATGATTATCCAAATCAAATTGAAAATTGTGAAGATGTTTTTTCTTATTATAGTGAAATAAGAATTTGATGTTTTTATTTTTGTGTCGTTGACAAGATGATGTTCGATTCTTTCGTGAAGTTGTTCTTCAGAAAGACCGTGCTCTTTGTCAGTTTGATATCTGACGATTGGTATATCCTGAACGACAGGTTTTTGATTTTTCTTTTTTCTTTTCATAACCTTTCTCTTTTTTATGTTGTTAAACACAATAATAATAACTAAGTTTTGCCTTAAATGTCAAATTATATTTGACTTTTTATTTATATTATTCTATTTTATAATAAAGGAATTTGGGTGCTAAGGATGTTTATTGATGTTTCACAAAACTTAATAAATCTTGCAAAATATTTTCCAGAAAATTTGTATGTTGTGGGCGGTTATGTGAGAAACAAACTTCTCAAAATTGACAACAGTGATGTCGATTTGTGCAGCAGTGTTTCGATCGAACAAGTGGAAGAAAGGCTCAGTGGCACAAAATTTTCTGTCAGGGTGAAAAATGCAAAGTATGGTGCTTTGCTTATTTCTTGCAACGGTGAAAAATATGAATATACTTGCTTTAGAAAAGACACCTACAAAGACAACGGCTCGCACAATGCTTCTTCAATTTTGTTTACACCAAGAATCGAAGAAGATGCTCAAAGAAGAGATTTCACAATAAACTCAATCTACTACAACATAAACAAAGATGAAGTTGTTGATCTTTATCACGGAATAATTGACCTTAACGACAAGATAATTCGTTGCAATTTGGCTCCGGAAGAAGTTTTGAGATATGATGGCGAACGAATTTTGAGAATGATAAGAATTGCAGGCGAACTCGATTTTTCTATTGACAAAAAGACAATGCAAACTGCAAAAGAATATGCCAAAAACTTGATGGAAATTTCTGGAGCAAGGAAATTTTCTGAGATTGAAAAGATTTTATATTGCGACAGAAGATATAGACTTAACAAGGGAAGTTTAAAAAGAGCACTAAAACTTCTAAACGAACTTAAAATTTGGAAATATTTCAATCTTGAAAAACCAAAGATAAAATATGACAAAGTCTATAAGGTTGAGGACAGATTTTTTGGTCTTTTGATTGATATTGTTGACACTCAAAAACCAGAATGTTTGGAAGACTTTTTGGAGAAACTTCTAAAAGAACAGTTTGGACTGAGTCAACCGCTTGCTGACAAAATATTTGTCTATCTTGCGGGGTATTATGATGCACTTTCAGGAATGAAAAACAAAGAGTATTTCTTCAAATACTTCCCAGATTGGACAAATATTTCAATCCTTCTTTCTTCAAAATCAAAACATATTCAAAACAAATATCATTTCTTCTATTTGTATATCATAGAACATGGACTATGCATTCAGGTGTCTGACCTTAAAATAAATGAATCGGATATAAAGAAAAACTTTCCTGATATTGACAAGAGAAGCTACAAAAAGATATTGCACAATCTTTTAAGTAAAGTTTTTGATGGAAAGGTTTTAAATCAAAAGGAAGACCTGCTTAAAGAAATTGAAAATAAACTGCAAAATTACTGATTTTTTGATTACGAAATCAGTTTTTTTGTTATTTTTTGTATTTTTAAACATAATAAAAATATGAAAAAATTAGATAAAGAAAACAAAAACAAGAAAAAAGATAAAGGATTCAGGTGGTTTGTTGGTGCAGGAGCAATGTCTGTTTGCATTCTTTTGCTTTGCCAATTTTTCTTTGGCACGGAGCCCATTGATGACAATTTTTATAAAAACACCAGAATAAATGGCATTGATGTTGGCGGAATGTCTGTGGCGGAAGCGGAAAATGTTGTGCTTACGGATATGCTCAACAACAAAAATGATATTGAAATAACATTAAAGTGCAAAGATAAAAGTTGGACGATTGACGGAAACGAATTTGAAGTGAAAAACAATGTGAAAAATGAAATAGAACAGATTTCTAAGTTTGAAAGAGATGGAAACATCTTCAAAAAACGAGAAATTGCAAAACAAATTGAGGAGAATGGTAAGGACTTTAATGTTTCATACACTTGTGTGCTTTCAAATTTGGAAGAAAAAATTGATGATGTGATAAGTCAAATTGAAATAGATGAAAAACCGGCAAAATTGGTCTTTTCTCCAGATGAAGAAGATGTTTTTTCTGTGATTGAAGGCAACGGAACTGTGAGAGTTAAAAAAGATGAATTGTTGCAAAAAATTGATTCCGAATTGAGTTTTTCAAAGAAAATTGAGATAGAAGTGCCAATTTTTGAAACAAAAAATGTTGTTGATGTTGAGAAATTGAAAAACAGTGTTGGAAAAAGAAGCGAATATTCAACAGGTTATGAAAAAAGCTCCAAAGAAAGAAAAAACAACATTAAAAAAGCACTTGAATGTTTTAATGGGCTTATTGTGGAAAGTGGTCAGACAGTTTCGTTCAATCAAATTACTGGTCCAAGAAACACCCAAAATGGATATGAAAATGCACACATTATTGTTGATGGGGTTTATGTTGATGGAATAGGCGGCGGTGTTTGTCAAGCCTCAACAACACTATATAATGCTCTTCTTCTTGCGGATGTTGATGTTTTGAAAGTAAGTCATCACACTTTGCCTGCAAGTTATGTTCCACTTTCACTCGATTCGATGGTTTCGGGAGATTATTCTGATCTTGTTTTTCAAAACAACTTTGATTGTCCAATTTATATAAAGACAATTTGTGATGACAAAACGGCAAAAGTAGAAATTTATGGGCAAAAACTTGAAGAGGGTGAACATATCGAACTTAAGAGTGAACTTGTGAAAATTTTGCCACACAATGGCGACAAAGTGATTTCTGACAAGAAGGAAGAATATTCAAATAAAGTTTTGTATAAAGGAGAGTATTATAGACTCAAATTTCCAAAGCAAGGCTATGAAAGCAAAGCATACAAACTTTATTTCAAAGATGGTAATCTTGTTGAGCAAAAAGAAATAAGACACGATTTTTATCCTTCACAAGATGGGGTTGTTGTGGAAGGAATCTATGACATTGTGGAAGGAATGAGTATTCCTGCAAGCGATGTGAAAATTATAAGCCCACAAAAAGTGACTGCTTCCTGGGAAGAGAAAATGAGAGAAAAATTGACAAAAACACAAAATTAAGATTATAATTTGATTATGAACGAACTTACAAAGAAACAAAAGATTTTAAGAACTATTCTTGTTTGTGGCATCATTATTTTGGTGCTTGGTCTTTTGTTTCTTGTTTTGAAGTTGACTGGTGCTTGGGAGAAAATAAACTCAGCAGAAAAAATTAAAGATTTTATTTTGGGACTTGGCTTTTGGGGAAGGTTTGTCTTTGTTTTGATGCAGTTTTTGCAAGTGACATTCATTCCAATCCCTGCTGCGATAACAACAATTGCTGGTGCTCTTGTCTATGGACCGCTTGAAGCAGCACTTTTGAGTCTTGCTGGGATTTTTCTTGGAAGCTTGTTTGCATTTTTTCTTGGAAGAGTTTTTGGAAGAAAACTTGTTGAGTTTATGGTCGGCAAAAAAACTTGTCAAAAATGGATGGAGATTTTGTCAGAAGGCAAATATGCATTTTTTGTGATGATGCTTTTACCAATCTTTCCTGATGACATTTTGTGCTTGGTCGCAGGACTCACTGATATGAGTTGGACTTTTTTCGGGGTGACAAATCTCATTTCAAGACCAATTGCGATTTTTATGACTTGCTATCTTGGCAGTGGACATATCATTCCATATCACGGATGGGGACTTGCTGTTTGGGCGGTTTTGATTTTGATTGCAATTGCTGTGCTTGTTTTGTCAATAGTATATCGAAATCAAATTGAAAATTTTATGAGAAATTTGTTTAAAAAGAAAACAAAAAATAAAAAGAAAAATTATCAAGAAAATAATAAAATAAATAAAGTTGAAAATGAAAAAAATGAAAAAATCGAAAATGC
>CAMOEU010000035.1 GCA_946612575.1 uncultured Clostridia bacterium | reverse complement strand
ACAATCGAAAACTGGTCAAGAAATATGATGAACTTAAACACAAAAAAAGCGATTGTTGGGAAAAATGGCAAAATGGAATGGGTTTCTGGAAGTTTTGGAAGCCATATTTCAATGCTTTATCCAATGAGCATATTGAAGGGGGATAACTCAAAAACAGAATATACAGGAATTTCGTTTGCTGGGAAGAATCAAAATCTTGACACGGGATTTAAAGTTGTGCATGTAGGCAAAAATACATCAAGTGTTATCGTTTCAAGAAGTATTTCAAAAAATGGTGGAATAGCGACATATAGAAGTCTTGTAAGCATTTTGCCAAATGCAACAGGCAGCAAATGTTCTGTCACTTGCGATGGACTTATGCTTGATGACCTGTCAAGAAGTGATACGGTGCCAGTAAATAATGTGGAAAATGGACAAGTTGAGTTTTCTCACGAGGCAAAAGTTGGAAAAATCAGCGAAAAGGCAATTTTCTATCTCATGAGCAGGGGACTTTCTGAAGAAGATGCAAAGGCGATGATTGTCAGAGGTTTTGCAAATCCTGTTTCAAAAGAATTGCCAATCGAATATGCTGTGGAGATGAACAGACTTATAAATCTTGAATTGGAGGGGTGTATAGGATGATTGAAATAAACAAAACACCATACCGAACTTCACAAAATTATGGTGTAAATAGTGTGTTTGTTGACGAAAAAATTTTTGAAACAAAGGTTTCGAAATTTAATGGATTTTCTCAAAAAACTGCATCCGAATGCAAATTTTTGAGTGATTTTGATACAAAAACAACACAAATTATTGCAGAAAAACTTGCAAATCAAATTGAAACGAAGGCAAATTTTAAAAGACAAATTGAAATTTCAGACAGCAATTTTTATGAATTTGATTTTGATTTAGACAAAGGTGATTTTGTCGGTGGAATAAAAATCTTGGTTAAAAACGATGTTGAAGCAAAAACTGTTTTGAAATTTCACTCAACAAAGAAAAGTTATTTCAATGGGGTTGTGAAATTTTTATGTGAGAAAGGCAGCAAGCTTGATGTTGCTGTCGTGTTTGATTTTGAAAAAGAAAGCAACTCTTTTGTTTGTTTTGATTGCAAAACAGAAGAAAATTCTAAGTTGAACATCTATATTGCAGATTTTGGATGCAGAAATTCAATTCAAAATTTCCACTCAAAAGTTTGTGGAGATTTTAGTGAGTGCAATTTGAAAACAGCATATTTGGGTGATGATGAAAACTTGATTGATATGCTTTATTGCCAAAATTTGATTGGGAAAAATTGTCTTGCAAACATTGATGCTGTTGGTGCATTAAACAAAAATGCAAGAAAGAATTTCAGGAGCATAATTTCGTTTGAAAAAGGTTGCAAAAAAAGCACAGGGACAGAAAACGAGTTTTGTTTGCTTTTGAGTGACACTGCAAAATCAAAGGCTGTTCCACTTCTTTTGTGTGGAGAAGAGGATGTTGATGGAAAGCACAGCACAAGCATTGGAAGAGCGGACGAAAAGCAATTGTTTTACATTATGTCAAGAGGTATTGACAAAAAAGAGGCTCTAAAACTTATTGTTAAAGCAAAATTTAATGGTTTTGTTGAAGATTTGTTTGATGAAAATTTGAAAGAATATATTTATGAAAAAATTGATGGGAAGCTATAAGATGGAGAAAAATTTCAAAAATGATTTCCCTATTTTCAAGGGAAAAGATATAGTTTATTTGGATAGTGCAGCGACTTCACAAAAGCCTGCCTGTGTTTTGGATGCAATGAGAGATTTTTATAAAAAATCAAATGCAAATCCATATCGTGGGGCTTATGGGCTGAGTGTTGAAGCGACAACCGTTTATAATAATGCAAGACAGTCCGTTGCAGACTTTCTCAATGCAAAAGAAAGCTGTGAGATTATTTTCACGAAAAATGCAACAGAAAGTTTGAATTTGATTGCATATTCTTATGGACTTTCATATCTAAAGAAAGGTGATGAAATTGTTTTGACAATTCTTGAGCATCACAGCAATATTGTCCCATGGCAAAAAATTTCCAAACAGACGGGTGCAAAACTCAAATACCTTTATATCAACAAAAATTTTGAAATTGATGAGAAGGAAATTGAAGAAAAAATCACAAAAAAGACAAAAGTTGTCTGTGCAGTTTCGGTTTCAAATGTCACTGGCACAGTAAACAACATTGACAAGATAATCAAAAAAGCACATTCTGTCGGGGCGGTTGCGGTTGTTGATATTTCTCAGTCTGTGGCACATTCAAAATTTGATGTGCAAAAAACGAATGCAGATTTTGTTGCTTTTTCTGCTCACAAAATGTATGGGCCACTTGGAATTGGTGTGCTTTATGGCAAAAAAGAACTTCTTGAAAAAATGTCTCCATTTTTGATGGGTGGAGATATGATTGAATATGTTTACGAGCAGGAAACTACTTTTGCCGAACTTCCAAACAAGTTTGAGGCAGGCACACAAAATGTCGGTGGTGCAGTTGGGCTTGAAGCAGCAATAAAATATCTCAATTCAATCGGATTCAAAGAAATTGAAAAACACGAAAATGAACTTTTAAGTTATGCATACAAAAGTTTGAAAAAACTCCCTTATGTGACGATTTATAGTCCAGAAAAAAATCGTTCATCTGTGATTTCGTTTAATATAAAAAACATTCATCCACACGATGTTTCCACAATGCTTGATATGGCAAACATTTGTGTTAGGGCAGGAAATCACTGTGCACAGCCACTTACAAGATTTTTGGGAATTGATTCGACTGTGAGAATAAGTTTCGCTCTTTACAATGACAAGAGTGATGTTGACAAACTCATTTTGCAGATAAAGAATATATACGAAAAATTTAAAAAATATATAGAAGGTTAGTTATGGAAGAGATGGATCAAATTTACAATGAGATGATTATGGAGCATAGTATGTCAAACAAAAACAGAAAACCGCTTGAAAAGGCGACTTCCTGTCTTTTGGGACACAATCCAAATTGTGGTGACGAAATCAAACTTGAAATTTTGGTTAAAGATGGAAAAATTGTGGATGCGGCTTTTTCTGGTCATGGCTGTGCAATCTCACAAAGCTCAACTTCCATAATGATTGACACAATCAAAGGAAAAACTGTGGAAGAAGCAAAAAAAATCATTGAAATATATCTAAAAATGATAAAAAGAGAAAAACTTTCTTCAAAAGAAAAATCAATGCTTGGGGATGCAAGAGCATTTGAAAACATATCAAATATGCCTGCAAGAGTCAAATGTGCTGTTTTGTCGTGGCACACAATGCAAGATTTGCTTAATAAGTGACATTTTTGTTTGAAATAAATTTATTTTGTGTTAAACTTGGTTTGAAAGGAAAAAAGATTGATGGATGTAAATAAGCTAGAGTCTTATATTGATGGTCTCAAAAGATTTTTTGATGAAATTGAATATTATGATCTCAATGAAAAAATAAAAATAACTGCAAAAAATGGAAAAACAACAATTTCTAACATTAAAAATTCGAGAGAGAGTTCTCTTATTTTAAACAATGCACTTAAAGAAAGAAAAAGGCTTGTTGAGATTGATTATATAAACGGCAGAGTTATTGAGACAATTTCAAATTATTGTGACAACAATGGGAATAATTGTGTTTTGAAACTCAGATTTGATGTTGGCGACTCAGTTGTTGTTGATGCAAAAGGCAAGGGAAACATCGTTGAAGAAGTTATGAAACACAATCTCAACATGTACAAAGATCCACTCACTGGAGTTTATAACAGAAGCTATTTTGACAGTCATATGATGGGCACTGATGTCAATGCAATTTCAATGATTGATGTCGATGATTTCAAGAGTGTAAATGACAAATATGGACACCAAAAAGGCGATGAAGTTTTGGCGGTTATTGCCAAGACAATTGAAAAAGCTGCTGGGGATGTGGGAACAACTGTCAGATACGGTGGAGACGAATTTGTTGTGGTTTTCCACGAAATTGAAAAGAAAAAGTTTTCTTCACATCTCAAAAACATCTGTAAGGCAGTAAATGGCATCAAAATTGATGGGATGAAAGAAAAACTTTCTGTCAGTGTTGGTGGAGTCTATGGCTTTGAAAATCTTAAAGATATGATTGGAAAAGCTGACAAACTTATGTATCAAGCAAAAACAGTCAAAAATGATTTTGTTTGTGCTGATTCTGACAAAGTTTAAATGTGTTTTGATACACATTTTTCTTTTATTAAAAAAGATTCGACAAGTTTTTTGACACAAAAACTTTACAAACAAAATCTACAAAAACTATAATAAAAGCAAGGAGAAAAATTATGAAAATAAGACCTATATTTGACAGAGTTGTTTTGCTTCCAAAGGAAGCGGAAAAAGAGACAAAAAGCGGAATCATTTTGCCTACTGCATCTGCGGAAAAATCTCAAATAGCGACCGTTGTTGCTGTTGGGGAAGGCGGAGTTGTTGACGGAAAAGAAATCAAAATGCAAGTAAAGACTGGGCAAGAGGTTTTGTATGCAAAATACAGCGGAACAGAATTTTCGCTTGATGGGAAGAAATATATTGTTGTTAAACAAACAGACATTTTGGCTGTTTTGGAATAGGAGAGAATTATGGCAAAAAAGATATTGCAAGGAGAAAAGGCAAGAAAAAGCCTTGAAAATGGTGTAAACAAACTTGCTGACACAGTGAAAATCACACTTGGACCAAAGGGAAGAAATGTGGTCTTGGGCAAAAAATTTGCTCTTCCACTCATCACAAACGATGGTGTGACAATCGCAAAAGAAATCGAACTTGATGACCCATTTGAAAATTTGGGAGCTGAACTTGTCAGAGAAGTTTCTGTCAAGACAAACGATGTTGCCGGAGACGGAACAACAACAGCATGTGTGCTTGCTCAAGCAATTATAAGAGAAGGCTTGAAAAACTTCACAGCTGGGGCAAATCCAATTGTGCTTAAAAATGGAATTTTCAAAGCAGTTGAAGTGGCTGTTGAAGAACTTAAAAAACTTTCAAAACCTGTTTCAAGCTCAAAAGACATAGAGCAAGTTGCAAGCATTTCTGCTGGAGATGAAACAATCGGAAAACTTATTGCTGAGGCTATGGAAAAAGTCGGCAAAGACGGAGTTATCACTGTTGAAGAAGCTCAAACAATGACTACCGAACTTTCTGTTGTGGAAGGTATGCAATTTGACAGGGGATATCTTTCTCCATATATGAGCACAAACACCGAAAAGATGATTGCCGAACTTGAAAATGCTTATATTCTTATCACAGAAAACAAAATTTCAAGCATAAACGAAATCTTACCAATACTTGAGCAAATTGTTAAAGTTGGTGGCAAACTTCTTATCATTGCTGATGATGTTGAAGGCGAAGCACTCACAACTCTTATTTTAAACAAACTTAGGGGAGCACTCAATGTTGTTGCGGTCAAAGCTCCAAGTTTTGGCGACAAGAGAAAAGCTATGCTTGAAGACATTGCAATTTTGACAGGCGGAACAGTTGTTTCTGCAGAGCTTGGTGTTGATTTTGCAAACCTTTCAATTGAAAATCTTGGAAGAGCCAAGATGGTTAGAGTCGATAAGGACAACACAACAATTGTTGAAGGTGCAGGGAAGAAAGAAGACATCAAGGCAAGAGCAAAACAAATCAAAGACCAAATTCAAAACACAACAAGTGACTATGAAAAAGAAAAATTGCAAGACAGACTTGCAAAACTTGCTGGTGGAGTTGCCGTTGTCAAAGTTGGTGCTGCAACAGAAGTGGAAATGAAGGAGAAAAAACTCCGCATTGAAGATGCACTTTCGGCGACAAAAGCTGCATCTGAAGAAGGTGTTGTGCCTGGCGGCGGTGTTGCACTTCTCAAAACCACTCCAGCAATCAAAAAACTTGTTGACACACTTTCTGGAGATGAAAAGACTGGTGCAAACATTGTGCTTAAGGCTGTTGAAGAGCCAATCAGACAAATTGCTGCAAATGCCGGCATTGATGGCGGAGTTGTGGTAAACAAGATTTATGAAAACTTGGAAAAACCTGCATATGGATTTGATGCACTCAAAGGCGAATATGTGGATATGATAAAGAAAGGCATTTTGGACCCTACAAAGGTGACAAGATCAGCTCTTCAAAATGCAGCTTCAGTTTCTGCAACACTTCTCACAACAGAAGCACTTGTTGTGGAAGTTGAAGACAAAACCTGCTGCAAACACGACAAAGTGAACGAACAAGATGTTTATTAAGATTAAAAAATGACTAGGCGATTTGCCTAGTTTTTTTTTGTTGCTCTGTTTCAAATTTACAACTTGTTTTGAGAAGATTTTGTCGATTTACACTATATATAGTGATTTTTTTATAAATTTTTTGTGTAAAATAAAGGAGTTTCACGGTTTTTTGTGGTATAATCTTTTGTATAACTTTTTCCACAGGGAGAAAAATTTGGAAAGTAAAGGTTTTTCTGTAGATTGGCTCAACGAACTTAAAAGAAAAAACGACCTTGTTTCAATTGCTTCAAACTATCTCAAAATGGAGCAAAAAGGTCGCAGATTTTGGGCTTGTTGTCCTTTTCATAATGAAAAAACACCATCATTTTCGATAAACGGAGATGAAGGAATTTATTATTGCTTTGGCTGTCACGAATCTGGCGATGTGATTAAGTTTGTTGAAAAAATGGAAAATGTGCCTTTTTATGATGCTGTCAAAATCTTGGCAGAAAAGGCTGGGATGCAGGTGCCAGAGCTTCAATCTTCAGCAAAAAACAAACAGGACAAGCAGGAAAAAGAAAGAGTTTTGTCTGTTTTGGATTATGCTTACAAACATTATGTTGAAAACCTTTACAGCTCACAGGCAAAACCTGCACAAGACTACATAAAGTCAAGAAAATTTACAAGAAGAGAACTTGAAGATTTCAAAATTGGTTTTTCAAAAGATTGGAATGATTTGCCAAATTATCTTCTTTCAAAAGGCTTTTCACAAAAGGAAATTTTGGATAGTGGTGCTTGCATTTTGAAAGATGGCAAACTTTTGGATCCACTTGCAAAAAGACTTGTCTTTCCAATTTTCAATGCTTTCAACAATTGTGTT
>CAMOEU010000034.1 GCA_946612575.1 uncultured Clostridia bacterium | reverse complement strand
CGAAACAACAGCAAAAACTGACATTGGTTCTTCAAAATATGTTGAGTTACTTTATAGTGAAGCTCAAACATTTACAAACAGAAATGGAAGCAAATATCAAACAAATGCAAGCACTTCAGACAAATGGACAATAACTTTCAAAAAGGTTTATATTGTCATTGACGAACAAAATGGTTTTAAAGACACAAGTGTTTATATTTGTGCTGATTACACATATGATGATGGAGAAACAACAACACAAGATAATGGCAAATATATCAAAATCACCATAAGAGCAAACACATACAAAATCTTTGAAAATTGGGAAAGTTATGTTGGATAGAAAAATGCAAAAATTTTTGCATTTTTTTGTTTTTTCTGTTGACAAATTGTTTTTGATTGTGTATAATATGCAAGTATTTAAAAATCTTCCGAAGACCGTAAGTGCAAATGCGTAAACACTTTTAAGGGTGTGCTTACCGAGGAAAAGTGAAATAGGATGCTTATATCTCTATGACTTTTCCAAGGTTGTAGAGATTTTTTTATACAAAAAGAAACACAAAAAATCAGATTAAAAGGAGGGATAGAAAATGAGTGCTAATTTAGAGGCTAAAAAACTTGTTGTTGAAGAAATCAAAGAAAAATTCTCCAAAGCAAAAACTATTGCCTTTGTTGACTACCGTGGAATCACAGTTGGCGAAGATACAGAACTTAGAAGAAAGTTCCGTGAAAACGGTTGTGATTACAAGGTTTACAAAAATCGCTTGATGTTGAAAGCACTTTCTGACCTTGGTATTGAGTGCCCAGCAAATTATTTTGAGGGAACTACTGCTGTCGCTATTGGTTATGAAGACGAAGTTGCACCTGCAAAGATTGTTTGCAACTTTGTTAAAGAAAACAATAAGATGGCTATCAAATTTGGAATTTTGAATGGTACAAGCGTTGATGCTAAAAACATCGAAGCACTTGCAACACTTCCATCAAAGGAAGAATTGGTTGCAAAACTTCTTGGAACTTTGAACAACACTGCTTCAAGTTTGTGCAGAGTTCTTACAGCTCCATCTCGTGGGCTTGTTGTTGCTTTGAATGCGGTTGCAACAAAATAAAAATCGCATAGAGTTTTATTTTTAAAAAAGGAGAATGTTTAAAATGGCTGATATTAAAAATATTGTTGAAGAAATCAAAAAATTGACTATTGTTGAAGTTTCAGAGCTTGTTAAAGCTTTGGAAGAAGAATTTGGTGTTAGTGCTGCTGCTCCAGTTGCAGTTGCTGCTGCACCAGCTGCTGGTGCTGCTGCTCCAGCTGCTGCTGAAGAAAAGAGCGAATTCAATGTATTCTTGAAAGAAGTAGGAGCAAACAAAATTGCTGTTATCAAAGTTGTTAGAGAAGTTACAGGACTTGGACTTTCTGAAGCTAAAGCTTTGGTTGACGGAGCTCCAAAAATGATTAAAGAAGGCGTTGCTGCTGCTCAAGCTAAAGAATTTGAAGCTAAATTTAAAGAAGCTGGCGCTACAGTAGAACTTAAATAAATTTTAAATTTGTTAATTTGATTTTGTGTTTCAAAAAAAATACACTTGGTTTCAAGTGTATTTTTTATTTTGTTTTTAATTTTGGGCACATAAGTTTCTTTTGCATTTGCTCGTATGTATAGAAGTTTTCTGGACCTTTATTCGACAAAATCGTCACATACAAGTTTTCTGGCTTTGACAGAATATCTATCAAAAATTTTTGAACATCGTTTGAAGTGAGTGAGTTAAACTCTTTGTTATATTCTTTTTCATATTTCTTTGTCAGCAAATTTCCATTGTTTTGGAAATATAAGAAATAGTCTTTGTTTGGATATATATTTTTTTGAATTTCTTCATCCTTTTCATATTTTCTTTTGGTTTTTTGTTCTTCAATCAGTTCTTGAGTGATTTGACCGTTTGCGAAATCACACAATTTTGAACTTAAAACATCAATAATCTTGTTTACATTTTCGCTTGAACACTCAAAATCAAGTGACAAAAATGAGTTGTTTTTTCTTATTTGACCGCCAACAATATCAGCTTTATAAACAAGGCCACTGTTTCTTAATGTCAATCCAATTAATCCAACTGTTGAATTTGACACTTTTGTAAGGAGGTCAATTATTGTCTGAGATTTTGTTGTTTCAAGTTTGCTTTCAACTTTGATTGATATGTTGCACCAACTTTTTTCAAGAGGAAAGTACTCGATATTCAAATTTCCAGGTTTATTGTTTTTGATTTCGATGGTTTTTTCAGATTTTTTCTTTGGGTTTGATTTCAATCTTTTAATAAAGTATTTTTCAGCCAATTTCTTTGCTCTAAAATAAGATATTCCACCGCTTATGCAAATGAAAAAGTTTTGTGAAATAAAACATTCATTGTGAAACTTTTTGAGGGTTTCCACATCCATTTTGTCTATTTCTTCGAAAGAGCCAAGAATGGAATAATCAGAATTGAGATGGTCACGAATTGTTCTGTATGTTGCATATTCCAATTTTCTGAGTGGATCGTTTAATCTTTTTGTTAACTCTTGTTTTATCACACCTTTTTCGCTTTCAATGTGCTTTTTTAAAAAGTGTGTGTTTAACAACACTTCGCTTGAAAAGTCAAAACAAGGTTCCAAAATTTTGTTTGATCTGCAAAAATCAATGCAGGTGAATTTAAATCCAGTTCTTCCGTTTTTAAGAGAAAATATTTTATTTCTTTTTTTGACAAGCTGAAACTGGGTCATTTTTTTTGATTCTTTGAAAAACATATGTTCGCAAAAATGGGCGGTTGGTTCGGGATATTTATCCCTACTATCACCAAAAATAAACCCTGCAGACACTGAAGTGTGTTTTCTTTGAAAATGTCTATATATTAGGGTTGCACCATTTTTATAATTTTTAACTTTCATTTATATTTCCTATATTATTTGTAATGTTTTAAAATTTCAAAGAAATCTTTTTTGAAGGCATCAATGTTCATATCAATGCAGACTTTGCCGTTTTTCCTCTTTAAATCGTTGTTTGTGATAAAGCCAAAGTCTTTGTCATCCTTCTTATAAAATTCGATTTGAAGGTGTCTTTCTTCGGTTGTGAAATGTTCTGGATTTGTTAGGTAATAGATTGCACAAGAGTCATGAACGGCGGCACCAAGCCCACCGACATGATGGTCTTTATAGTTTTCAAACATTTTTGCCAAGATTTTTCCAAGTTTGTTTGTTTTTCTTATCTTTTCAATATCTTCCTTATCAAAGTATGCAAAGTGACCAAGTTCCATTGGCACCATAACAACAGGAATGCCGCTTTTAAGCACAATTTCAGAAGCTTCTGGGTCATAGGCGACATTGAATTCGCGGTAGATGCTTGGCTCAACAATTTGGTCTTTAGATCCACCCATAAACACAATTTGCTCAATATATTGCAAGCAATCAGGATGAAACTTTATGAGCTTTGCAAAGTTTGTGATTGGTCCAAGACTGATAAGTGTTGTCATCTTCTTATCCTGCATAAGAGTTTCATATATAGCTTCAAATGCTTCTTTTTCTATTGGTTTTGTTTTGATTTTGCTTCTGTCAAAATCATATCCACCAAGTCCACTTGAGCCTTGAGCTTGGGGAGCATAAACAGCTTCTCTTTCAAGTGGTTTTGTTGCACCTTTTGCAACTGGAATATCTCTTTTTAATATTTCTAGCACATGAAGTGTGTTTTGTGTAATCTTTTCCATTGGGCTGTTTCCGCCAGCAGCACAGATAAGTGGGATGTCAAAAAGTTTGCTGCCAAATGCAAGAACAAGTGCACAAACATCATCAACTCCTGGGTCAGTATCAATAATTGCTCTAATTTTGTATGCCATTTTTCTCTCCGTTTGATATATATGATTATATCACATTTTCATTGTTTAAACAAACAAAAAGACTACCTTTGTTATTTTGTTGTTTTAATTGCATATTACACAATATGTTGTGGTGGTATGCTTGCATAACACTGCAAAATATATTATTTTTCAATTTTGCAAAAAAAGACAAAAAGAGACAAATAAAGAGATTTTTGTCTCTTTTTTTTATGCTATGATTTTTCGTGAAAGGAGAATTTTATGCAAATAAAAAGTCGTGTTGTTAAGAATGTTTTGTATGTCCTGCTTTGTGGCGAACTTGATGAGCATACTGCGACATACACAAGAATTACTTTGGATGAAATTTTTGACAAACCTAATTTTGACAAAATTGTCATAGACCTTTCTGAGCTTGATTTTATGGATTCAACTGGGATTGGTGTTTTGATTGGAAGATACAAGAAGATGAAAGATAAGGATATTCCTATTTATATTGCAAATCCTTCTTCTCATGCTGAAAAAATTTTTAAAATTACTGGGCTTTATGACATTATGCCCAAAATTGTCTAAAAGGAGTTTTTTATGAAATATTCAAATTATATGGAAGTCTCATTCAAGGCTTTATCTGTCAATGAGGGGTTTGCAAGAGTTTGTGTTGCTTCGTTTTGTGTCCAACTTAACCCTTCTGTTGATGAAATAACTGATATAAAAACTGCGGTTTCTGAGGCGGTCACAAATTGTGTTGTGCATGCTTATCCTACATCTGTTAAGGGGGATGTTATCTTAAGATGCGAACTTGAAGATGATCTTGTGACAATCACTGTGACAGATAAAGGTGTTGGAATTAAGGATATTACAAGAGCTAGAGAGCCGTTTTACACTTCAAAACCATCTTCTGAAAGGTCCGGAATGGGATTTACTGTTATGGAAAGTTTTATGGATGATGTTCAGGTCTCAAGCAATTCTTTTGGCACATCTGTTAGAATGACAAAGAAAATTTCTGCATCTTCGTGTGCAGTGGCAGGTTGAGATGCTGTCGCAGGAGAAAACTCTTGAACTTATTAAGCTTGCTCAAAGTGGCGACAACAGTGCTAAAGAGATGCTTGTAAACGAAAATTCTCCACTTATAAAATCGGTCGTGAGATGGTTTAGGGATAAGGGGGTGGAATATGACGATTTATATCAAATCGGATGTATGGGCTTTTTGAAGGCTATAAACAGGTTTGATGAAAATTATAATGTCAAATTTTCCACTTATGTCGTGCCGATGATTGTTGGAGAAATCAAGCGATTTATGCGAGATGATGGTGCGATTAAGGTTTCAAGAGCAATGAAAAGTTTGAATCTTAAAATCACAAAGTTTTGTGAAGATTTTTTTGCCGCAAACAATAAAAGTGCAACAATCGATGATATTGCAAAACACTTCAAGATGCCACAGCAGGAAGTGGTTATGGCAATGGATTCTTCAAAAATGCCTGTTTCGCTTTATACCCAACTTGATGATGATCAAGAAGATGGATTGATGCTTGTTGATAGAGTGGAAAATATTGAAAACGAAGATTTTGTCGATAAGTTTGCTCTTAAAGACTTGATAAACAGCTTAAATAGCCGTGATAAGCAGATTATTTTGATGAGATATTTTTATGATAAGACTCAAAGTGAAATTGCACAAAGATTGGGTGTTTCTCAGGTGCAAGTTTCACGACTTGAAAACAAAATTCTTGAAAACCTTAGAAAAAAGCTTCAATCATAGATTTTGTTTGCTTTTTTGTTTGTAATTTTTTTGTTTTGTGATAAGATATTCTTATGGGAATATTAAAAGACTTATTTAAAAAGAAAAAAGATGAAAAAGTAGAAGAAAAGTCTGAGAAAAAACAGGCTTCATCTGTTGCTGCAAAGGCTTCTTCAAAAAAAGAAGTAAAAAAGACTTCAGCAACTAAAAAAACTGAGACGAAAAAGAAAACTGTTGCTAAAAAAACAACTGCAAAAACTGTCAAAAAGGCGACAAAAAAAGTTTCTGAAAACGAGAAAATTTCTCTTATTATAGATTCTGATGTTGCAAATGAGATTGATGATCAATTTGCGATTTCTTATGTTTTGTCAAGACAGGATGTCTTCGACTTGAAGGCGATCACCATTGCTCCATTTAGGGTGACTTGGCAAAAACTTGACATTCGTGGTGGAATGATTGACAGCAAGAATGAAGCGGAAAGAATTTTGAGACTTTTTGGGGTTAAGTATTCTCAAAAAGATCCTATGGTGTATTTTGGGTGCGAAAACTTTTTGTCAAATGGCTATCATGGCAAAAATGATGCTGTAAACAAGATTATTGAAGTTGCAAAAAAGAATGAAATGACAACAATCTGCTGTATTGGAACTTTGTCAAATGTTGCTTTGGCATTGAAAACTGCTCCAAGAATTGCATCAAAAATCAAAATTGTTTGGCTTGGAACAGACAATGTTATGCTTGACCATTTTGAAGACACAAACTATACAAAGGATATTGAAGCTTTCAACAGAGTTATTGCAAGTGATGTTGATTTTACTATCTTCCCTACATATCTTGCAAGAAGTTTTGTCACTTCTCAATATGAATTTGAAAGAAATGCAAAAGGAAACAGCATAACAAGATATTTGGCACAACTTATTGGCAAATTCCAATTCTCAGAAGAGAATATGGGAATCAAAACAATTTATGATATTGGACCTGTGGCATATCTTTTGCATGAAAAAGAGTTTTCTAAAAAAGTTATCTCTCCAGAGATTTTGCTTAAAGACAAGAAGTTTAAATATGATGCAGACAGAAAGGTGACTTATATCACTGCTGTGCCAAAACATCAGTTTGTTTGGACTGACTTTATGAAGGCGATAAATTCTAATGATGAGCATTTTGCAAAGACATATTTGTTCTTTACAAGTGACACACACTTTGACGATGAAAACAAAGTCAGAAGAAACTTGGTTCCATTCAAAACTGTTAAAGAAATGAATGATGAACTTGTCAGAAGATGGAATAGTAGAGTTGCTCCAAATGACATCGTTTATCATATGGGTGATTTTGGAAATTATGAGTTTGTGAAAAAACTTAACGGAAACATCATTCTTATTTGTGGAAATTACGAAGAAAGAGACTACAGAAAAGATTTTCCATCATTTAGACAAAAACTTATTGATATGGGCTTTAAAGATGTTATTAAAGATGGGCTTTATCTTGAAAAAGAAGTTTTGGGGGAAAGAGTTTACCTTACACACAAGCCTACAAACCATGCAAAAGATTGTAAGACAATTTTTGGACATGCTCATTCTTTGTCTTTGGTTAAACCTTTTGGGTTTAATGTTTGCACAACATATCACTATTTTTCACCTGTTGGGGTAGGTACAGTGAAAAGATATCTTCAATTTATTGGAAGTGAAAGTCTTGATAGTGATGTG
>CAMOEU010000033.1 GCA_946612575.1 uncultured Clostridia bacterium | reverse complement strand
TATTATATATTTTTATTTTTTGATCTTCCTTTTTAAAATATTTGTTAATATAATTATTTGATTTAATTTTAATTTATCATTTAATGATTTTATTTTTCTTTTTTTTATTAATTAAATCTTTTGAATATACACTTTCATCAGACAAAATTTTGACTTCGCAATCAAATTTTGTATCAATGAAAATTTGTTTAATCTTTTTTCGTTTGCCGCATTCACCTAAGTCAGTCATAAAAGAAGTCCATTCTTTTTGAGTCCCAACATCAAACAGTTTTCCATCATTTGTAAGCTGTCCAATTCTTTGCTTGTTTGCATAATTGAATGTTGCACAAAGCTTACTCATATATGGATTCTCCACTCTGATAAGATTTCTTATATCCACTCCCCTAAGAATTTCAATATCATCAGTTTTGACATCTATCTCAATCAAAACATTATTTTCGAATGTCGTGTTTTCACAACCGACATTTTGACCGTCACCAAAATCATATCTTGTCGCAAGATAATATTTCCCATTGAAACTTTCCCCGCTACAATTTGTGTTATCAAGATTGCCAAACATTTCGCTGTAGTCAGTTTTGAGTTTTTCGACACTTTTCCCATCAAAACTATATATTCCATCTCTAGTTGCAAAGTATATTTTTTCTCCACAAACAGATATTGATTTTTCAAAAATATATGATGGTGAAATATAAAGATGACTAAAAGCAAAATCATTTTTTGCGGTGTAAATAGAGATTTTTGTTATACCAAACTCTCTGAATAAATATACATAATCATTAAACAAAATCAGTTTTTTAAAAGCTCCTCTGTTATCCAAAAATTCAATAACAGAAGTTGCTGTATCATCCCAATTTCTTAAATCTGTATTTACAGTATAAACAAGATTGTTTTTACCTTCGTTTTTTATTCCGAAAAATCTGCCATAATACAAAAGTGAGGAAATAAATGCTGGCACATTTGGATAAACTCCTTGCACACCAGAAGCAAAATATTGCATCCCCTCTTCTGTAAACATAACAGTGCAATCTTTTGTTCCGATTCTGTATGTTGCACAACTGAGTGGCTGAGAACTTACATTCTCTGACAAATTCCAAACAAAGCCATTGTATTTATCAATCAAAAAGATAAACCAAACAGTGCCATGACTGTCTGTCATAAGAATTAGATATTCATATTTACCTTTTTCTTCGCTATACCATCTCTCACAAAAAATTGTTTTTATCTCATCAACTCTCCCCACAAAATTGAAAGTGTGTAAATCTTTCAGGTTTTCTGTGTTTGCAGGAACTTTCAAGTCCTCAAAACCCAAACCATTTTCAAGAGCTCCTTTCGAAACTTTTATGTTATAAAAAGACTTACACTCATTTGATTTTGCAATCGAATCATCTTTATTTGTTTTCATCCCATCTTCAAAAATCGAAAACACCAAATCTTTTTTTGAAATCTTTCTAGGCTTCTTTAGATTTTTATAAAAAATCACAAAAATCTCCTTCTAGGCATTCTATGCTCTCCCTTTTGTCGTGAAAGAGCAAAAAGTCCTTGCTTAAATCTTTCTTCAAAGATTTGTGCTTCACTGCTCATCCCTTTAACAAGAAAAAATTCACTTGCAATTCCATAAGCATAAACTCTTGCGGTAAGACCATTAAAAAGTGAGACATCATCTGAAATTGTTAAATCTTCTGGCAAAAAATTGTATGTCACACTTTTTGCATAACCAAAAATTTTGATGCTGTTTGGATATTTTTTGTATCTCAAAGTCATCGAATTCTCATCTTCAACAGAAACAATATTCAAAACTTTGTTTGACAAAGAAGAAAAGTCCAAAAAGTCATTTTCCACATCAACCGCTTCCGTGCAAAGTAGTGGCAAATATTCACTTGCAATTTCTTGATTCACAAGATTGAAGCATTTCACAAGAAAATCAACTGTGTTTTGCTCATAAGTGTTTAGTGCAATTGATGCATTCCACTTAGACAAAATCTCATTTTGCTCAATGAATTCACAAACAATTTTCAATATATCTTTAACTGTCATAAAATTTCTCCTCAAAATCACTTAAAACTTCCTTCGTCTGCCTTTGCACAAGCTTTTTGTTTTCTCTTTCCATTTCTTCAAACAAAGCATCAAAATTGTTTGCTCTAGTTTTCAAAACAAGATTATAAGCCCGCTCATCCAAACAGTCATAGTCTATTGTAAGACAATATGTGTTTCCCGCTTGCGACCTATTGTGCAATTCAAACACTTTTTTGTCTATATTGAAAACAACATAATAATCCTTATCCAATTCTTTGATTCTTTTTATGATATCAAGGCAGTCGCTATCAATTTCAAATGATTTTTGCATACAGTTTTCTCCTATTCAGAAACAGTTGTAGGGATATTGCTACAGAAAGCAACACCATTTGGTTTTTGACAAACAAGTTCTGTGTATTTAACAAGAGTCGCACTATATGCTGCCTTGTTTGAAACTTGTTTAAGTATTCTTCCACCTTCATCTTCAAGCCACTTCCAGTCGCCAAGTTGATAGAAAGTGAAGTCATCAGTGTTCAAGAAATAACATTCATCTGCCTTAACTTGATTTGTAGGAACGATAGGTGTTCCAAAGTGAGTGATCACTTTCATTCCATCTTCAAGTGTTGTATATTCGATGTTTTTCTTATACAAAGTCAAATATTTTTGATAAAGTCTCTTAAGTTCGTAAGAACAATTGATAAAGTTTACATTTGTTCCTGCAGATTCAAGATCATCAATAATGCTTTGAACATAATCTTCATCAAATGTTGTCGCAGAAGTACCAGTATATGTCTTTGCATTCATAATTGGATAGTTTGCTCTGTTTACACCATACAAAGATGTGTTGTTGACAATTCCTCTAAGACCGATAATTTCGTTGTCTTTAGAATTGTGAACATAAAGCTTATAACCAGTTGCAAGAGTTTCTGTTGTATCCAAAACAACAACCTTTGTTGACTTATCTACATTCTTCACCAAAACATTTGAAGCAACAAGTGTTGTGCCGTTGTATATATCAACATACATTCCTGGAGCAACTGCATCAATATAATCTGCAGTCACTGTTCCTGAAGAAACTGTGATAGATGCAATAGCACCTGTTCCATCTCCATAAATCATTCTTGAAAGATTGAAAACACTTGCCTTAAGAAGTGAATCCATACCATCTTGAAGAAGATTTACAAAAGCATTTGCATCATTTGCAGAACATCTTATTGCCTTATCACTGATTTCAAATCTTCCATAAAGGTTTTTAAGTGGAGCAACAAATGAAAGGTAAGGTGTTTCAACACCATCAGGAAGAGTGCTGGTTTCTGTTCCAGCCATAACTCCGCCATTGATTCCAATTGGAGCAACAACTCTAATTTCCTTTCCAATAATATTTCTTGAAGATTTTTTAATTTTTCCAAAAAGTGGATTTGTTTTTGTGTTTATTTGGTCTGCAATAACACCCAAATAGACATCTTTAAGCACATTTTCAGCACTAGCTAAAGTTATCATTATTTTTCTCCTTTAAACTATGAAAGAAGGTCCAAAACAATATTTTTTGCCTGCTCAAACGAGTCAGCCTTTTGCATTGAAGGCTTTGTCACTTTCTCCCCTATGTGAGAAGAAAAAAGTGTAGGTGTTTTCTTGTTTGAAATTTCTTTCACATAATTTTCGATTACCAAATTTTTCAATTCTTCATCATTCAAAATAAAGTCCCTAACAATAGGTTCTTGTGATTTGTTTTCAGATGACAATTTTTGATAAATCATCTGTTTCCAAACCTTGTCAAAAGGCTTATCCTCATTCTTAAGCTCATCACTAGACAAAACCTTGCTTTTTATCTCGTCAGCATAAGAATAAGCTTCCTGATTCTCTAAAAGGAATGATTTAAAATCGCTTTCAAACTTTTCTTGTTGAATTTGATTTACTTCCACTTTGTCTTTTTCGAGTTCGGACAGTCTTTGACACTTTTTTGTAAATTCGGATTGCAAGTTGTTGTAAGCCTGATATAAGTCATCTACACTCTTAAATTTTCCAATGGGACAGCCCCTTTCAGCTTCACTTTTTTCATCGCTTATCTCAACTTGTCCTTCATCTGTGGAGCCAAGATTTTCTGGTTGTTCCACAATATTTTCATTTTCTTCCATAACCTATTCTCCCTTATTTAATCTTTGTTTGTGTTTTTTGATATGATCCAAGAAAATTTTCTCTGTCTTCTTGTCAAAGTCTTTTGAATAAATGTTGTTGAGCATAAAAGCAATGTGACTGTCAATATGAATTTTGTCGTCATCAATTTCCTTAACATCAACAATCTTTTCTTTTTGCATCAAGTCATTTTCTTGGTCAGCATTTTTCTTGTGCAAAGCAGAAACATCAGCAGGTTCTTCCCAAATTCCAAAACCGAGATTTTCGATAATTTTTGCCTTAACACTGTTTGAAAGATTTCCGTTTTCATCGCAAAGCAAGTTTTTATCCAAAATTTTGAAAATCATATCCCTCTTTTGTGAAAGAGTTTCGTTTGTTTCAATTTCAGCATCAAATTGAACATCATCACTAGAAATATCACTACCCTTAAAGTAAGCAACTTCCAAATTTCCATTTTCACCGATGATTTTAATAAGTCTTGGCACAGTAGCAAATTGCTTGTAAAGTCTCAAAACATATTTTGCCACATTTTTTATTGCTTCCTTAATGCTGTCAGAAGTGAATCTAAGTCTTGACTCGTTTTCATCAATCAAAATTTCAAGAGAAGTCCCACTCATATTTCTTGTGACATCATTCAAACTACCAAATTGATTTGTTCCACTCAAAGTCAAAAATTCTTCCAAAAGTTTTTCTTCTTCTTTTTCAAAATCACTTGGCAAATTTTCTCCACCCAAAAACTTTGGAGCTTCTGCACCTTGTCTATAAATCAAAATCTTCCCAGGTGCAAGACCTTCTTCCTCAAGATTATCCACATCAACAGAGCCATCTTCAACCGCCAAAACACCCATTGTTATTCTGTTTATATACTCGTGTTTTCTGTTTTTAATTGCATTGTAAGCTCTTTGCACAGGAATGAGTCTGTTTATCAAACTAACACCCCAGAATGAACCAATTTCCTCATTGCAAACTTGTCTAACAAATGGAAACTCTCTCTTTCCGTCAACTCCATTTTCGTATGGTAAATCCCCATTGTAAACAAGTTTGTCGCCAGCAACAATGATGAGTCTGCCATTTGGATATTCTTCATTTGGTCTAACATACTTTTCGATAACAATTGCACTGTCATATTTGGTTGTCTCAATAAGTTCTCTTGAAAAACCGCCGACCGCCAAACCACCAAGCCCAGAATTGATTCCATCCATAGTGTAAACATTGATGTCTCTGCCTTTGACATCCACACCATACATAGATTTGATTTCCTTAACAGAAAAAGCCTTTGCATGAATAAGACTTTGACAATCTTCAATACCCTCTCTTGTTGCACTGTCAGGATAAATTTCAAATGGTGAGCAAACAGAAATGTCTATATCACCTGTCTTTATATCAGCTCCGTTTTCATCCACAGCAACAGTCTGTCCCAAATTGCCATTCCAGGAAACTTTATAAAAACTTGTTCCACAAATCTCACTCCATTTTGTTGCTTGATTGATTTTTGAAACTAAATTAAACTTTCCAGAAACAGAGTCCAAAATCTTTTTGCCAAACTTCGCTGTGTAAACATCTTCGTCATCGCCGCTTGATGGAAAAACCACAAGTTTTGGTTTTATTTTTGAAAGTTTTGAAAGTCTGATTTCAATTATCGGTGCAATATGGTTATACACTTCTCTTTCCTGCCAGAAATATTCTCTGTCAACATCCCTAACCATTCCACCATAACCTACATCACAATATTGATTTCCCATATAAAAATTCATATTAAGCTGCCACTGACTGTCAAAACTTTTTCTTGCCCGCACCCTGCTTTCAAAATCCTCAATAGTGCTTTTTGCGAGCAATTCTTCTTCGGTTAACTTTTTCATAAAATCTCCTTTTTACTTTTTTTGTTTTTGAATGGCGATTCGACTGCTTTGGGAACACATTGTTTTGAAAAACACTCAAACATCTTTTTCATACAGTCTTCGCAAAAAACCAAATCTTTTCTGATAAAACCTTTTGTGCTGAAACTATACTTTGCAACATTTTTGCACCCATAAAAGTCACAGCCAACTTGATTCTTACAAATTTGCATCTTCATTTTCATTCTCCTTTTCTTTCAAAAGTTGCAAAAGCCTGTTTTTTTCTTTGAGAAGTTGTTCGTCAGTCATATTTTCATATTCGCTTTCATCCACATCATTCTTCTCAAGCAAAAACTTTAAAGCAGAAATATCTGGAGCATTAAATTTTTTTGTGATTTTTCTTTTTGCCAGCACTGGATTACCATTTTCATCACAGGAATATTCCTCAATAATCTCATCACTTTCAAAACCTACTGCTCTTTTGTAAAGTGCATCTCTAATCTCGTCGTCAAACATTTTCCCTTCCTTTTTCAACTTTTGCCCAAATTCTATTATGGAAAATTTTCCAGTTCAAGAAAGTGTGTCAAAAATTTTTTCAAAAAATAGAATGTTATTGTAAGGGAAATGCAAAAAACCTTACCCATAGGAAGGCAAATGGAAAAAGCACTAACTTTTGAAAATGTAAATTATTTCTATCAAACAAAAGATGATGAAATCTTCGCCCTTGATAATGTCAGTTTTGACATTGAAAAAGAGCAATTTGTTTCACTTGTTGGCCCGAGTGGATGTGGAAAAACAACCATTTTGTCACTCACATCTTCACTTCTTGTGCCTTCAAGCGGAAAAATCTATCTTGATGGAAAAGAAAAAATAGATTCTCAAAAAATTGGTTATATGTTTCAAAGAGACCATCTTTTCGAATGGCGAACTGTTTGGAAAAACATAACCCTTGGCCTTGAGATAAGAAAAAGCGAAGACAAGGAGAAAAAGCTTGCAAAAGCAGAAGAACTCTTAAAAAAGTATGACCTTTATTCTTTCAAAGACCAAAAACCAAGAAGCCTAAGCGGTGGAATGAGACAGAGAGTTGCTCTTATTCGCACCCTAACACTTGAGCCACAACTTTTGCTTCTTGATGAGCCATTCTCGGCACTTGACTATCAAACAAGATTGGAAGTGTGTGATGATGTTTATCAAATCATAAAATCAGAAAAAAAGACAGCACTTCAAGTCACACACGACATTTCCGAAGCACTGTCAATGTCAGACAAA
>CAMOEU010000032.1 GCA_946612575.1 uncultured Clostridia bacterium | reverse complement strand
CGTTTTTGCTTGACCAACAAGACCTATCCTCTTCCCATCTTAGAAAATGAAAGTCTGACGATTTCCCATTGCGAGGCTCTCTATAATAAACACCTACTTTCCATTGGTTTTTGTCACACTCTGTCACCTCGGTGCATTTTTCAGCCTTAAGTCCGGTGCTTCTAACAAGACCACTAATCAAGTTTTCCAAGCTTTCATCAACATTATTTCTGTCAATTCCAAAATCCCAAAACTCGTTGAGTAGTTCTGTTTTCACTTCACCATTTTCAACAAACAAATCTCGCAGTTCTTTGTTTGAAAAATTGAAAAAAGCGTGTGCAAAGCAGTTTATATAATCTTTGATTTGCTCCTGACCGCCATTGACGAATCTTAAAGTATATCTTTCTTTCCCCCTAGTTGGGAAATAACCAAGTTTGACCACTTCACCTATTTTTTTTACCAAAATTGTTCTATTATCCAAAAATTTTTTTGTGTCAATTCTTTCCATATTTCACCTTCTTCTATTATATCACACTAAAAAAAATTGTCAATGTAAGCAAATTTTTCAAAATTTGATATTGACTATATGCTGTGTTTATTATATAATTTCTATATAACAAGGAGGACTTATGAGCAAGCAAAACTCAAAAGAATTCTTAGAAAAAATGCTAGGTTATAAATATCCAGACATTTTGGAAATATTGAATCAAAAAACAATAAACTATGAGCAAACTGCAAAGTTTTTCAATGAGATTTCGCTCACAGCCCCTAAAGATGCAAAAATGCTTCTTTCCTACAGAAAACTTGTTGAACAATCTTTTGATGAAACTTATCCTGAAAGTCCTATGTATCTAGATTTCTACACAGAAACAGAAGAAGATGTTGAGCAGTTTTCAAAAAATATGAAGTTGCAGTGGGAACAACACAAAAAAAGAGGCTTCAGCAAATCTAAAAATGTCATTTATGATGACAGAGACTACTTCCAAGAAATTCTTGAAGCTCCAAAATATCCTGTTATTGGCGACAGTTCACTCTGCGAATTTTTGGAAAGAGCAAAATATAGAATTGAAAAAAGCAACGGAAATGAAACTCCAAATCTTGAAGATTTGACTTTTATCCAACCTATGTTTTGTGAAGACAAAAATGGAAATATAATTAGACTTATCAGAGTGGTGGAACTTATCCCTTGCAAGAAAGCTTTCTTCAAGAAAGATATTCAAAAAAACATTGAAATCCCTACTTTCAATTTCTCAATAAGCTACAAAATTATGCCTGATAACAATTTGAATCACTCAACTTGTCTTGTAAGAATTGACAGCGACAAATCTTTCCACAAAGACTTGCATTTCCACTTTTTTGATAGAGACAGCAGATTTGCATATCTTGGAAAACCACTTTCTGCAAAACCTGTCACATTAAACGACATTATCGGTCTTTCAAAACAAGGTGAAAATCAAAAGAAGCTTCCTTTCCATCTCCAAAATATTTCTGCACTTAAAACTGACATTAAAAATCTTGCAGGAACATTACTCCTTGCAGAAAAGAAATTGAAAGGCGAAAAAGCATTTGACAGAAAACAAGCTTGGCTTACCCAACTTTTTGCAGTCAAAATGTCACTAAATCTTTTAGACAAAGCTTTTGAAACAACTCTTGAGCAAAACATTGATGATCTTCAACAAAAAATTTATGGATCATATTATGAAGTTGAAGAAGAAAGAAAGCCTGCAAAAAATCCAAGACCAAAACCAATTTTAAGCAATAGACCAATCAACGAAGTTAGAGGCAATGGCAAAGGCAGAGAAAAAGAAAGAAAAGAACAGCTTAAACAACAACGACTTCAACGAGAACTTTCAAAAGGCTATGCTACATAACAAAAAAGAGACTGTTTTTAAGTCTCTTTTTTCTTTTTGTTTGTTGTTTTGATTTTTGCAATTTCTTCTTTTTCAATCACAACTTCTTGCTTGTCGCGACTTTCTTGTTTTTCAGTGTTTTCAACTTGTTCTTCCGCCGTTTGCTTTTGTTCGTTTTCCTTGTTTAAAACTTCAGCAAGAGCAATAAACAAAATCCAAATCATAATGACAAACATATCCATTGTCACACTCTGATCCACCATTCCCACCAAAGCAATGCAAAGCGAAATCAAGAATGTGAACAAATCAAATTTTTTGAAATCATTTAAAAGCACTCTATATTTTTTTATGTAGAAATACAAAACAAACAGCGAGCCGATAATTCCGGTTGAAGTCAAAAATTGCAAAATTGTGTTGTGAGCAAGCACAACATTGTCAAGCTCGACTGTAGGCACTGGATCTCCATAAGTCAAGAAACCAATTCCAAAGAAAGGTTCTCTCTTGAATCTTTCGATGCACCAAGGCCAAAGCACCTGTCTTCCGTTTCCATAGAAACCCATATTGACATATCTTTCAATAAGATGCCAAAATTTCTCCCACTTGAAAACCGCAAACAAAGCAACTCCTGCAAAAATTACAGAATATGAAATGAGAAAAATCTTTTTGTTTGGACTTTTTATGAAAATGATAATAAGACAAACAATTGTAAATATTCCGCCCACAAAAGTTGCTATTCTGCCATATGTGAAATATGTTGCAATCAAAAATCCCAAACCACCAAGACAGTAAAGATAATCATATTTTTTCTTTTCATATGCCAGCCAATACATACTCATCATTGCAAAAACAAAGTAGAATGCACAAACTGTGATATGCTGTCCACCAAATGCAAAATTGATGTTTAGCCAAGTTATTTTTCTTGAAAGAACTGAATTGACAAAATCTCCACTTTTTATATGAAGTGTCAAAAATTGAGCAAGACCAAAAATTGCAAAAGCGATGAAACATCTTCTTAAGAAAACTTTAAGGTCTTTCGTGAAATTGATGCAAAAGAAATAAATGAAATACATCAAAAAACAAAGTCCAAAAATGCTGAATTTTGGCAAAATGCTGAAGTGATAAACAATTCCACCAATCAAGCACCCAATTGTTATCGAAACAAACCCCCAAAACATCTTGCCTTTTGTGACAGGCTTTTTCTTTACAAAAATGTTTTTAACAAGATAATAAATTATTCCAATAAGCCCAAGTCCAATTGCTGTGCCATAAAAATAATATTCCTTATCACTATTTACACCATTTGTGAAAAACTGAACGGGCAAAACGACCACCAAAATCCCCTTTGGATCATCGCAGAAAATCAAAATGAGCATGACAAAAAAACACAAAACCAAAACAGTTATGTGTGAAATGTTGAAAAACCAACCCAAAAATGCAATTGCAAAAAATGCAAGATACATATAATTGCTGGTAAGGATTTTTTCCATTTTTTCTTGCATCGCATACTCCAGTAGATTCAGGAGTATTTTAACACAATTATGTCATTAAAGCAATAAAAAAACAGTCCATTAAAGGACTGCTTGTTTTTATTCTGCAACTTTCTTTGTTTTCTTTTCAGCTTTTGGCTTTTCTTCTTTTGCAGGTTTTGTTTCATTTTGTTTTTTAAGTTCTGCCAAAATTTCTGTTAAAAGTTCTTCTTGAGTTGGTTTTGGAGCAGGTGGTTCGACCTTGTTCTTTTCACGAAGTGCTTTTGTTGCAGCCAAAACTTCTTTGCGGTTTCTCATATTTACACCTTGTTCCCTAAGAACTTGTTTTTCTTCTTTTGTTGGTCTTTCAGCCTTAGCTTTTGACATATATCCTTGTGCATTCATAACGAGTTTGATAATCATAAAAAGCACAAGAGCGATAAGCAAGAAATCAATTATTGCAATGATGAATGTCCCCCAATCAATATAGATACATTCACTGTTTACAATCATATTTCCGGCACCATCATCAATCAAATATTCTTTTCCATTCAAGATTGTGATAAGGTTTACACTCTTTCCACCTGTGCAAGCAAAAACAATCAAATTGATAAGAGGCATCAAAATCTTGTTTGTAAGTGCTGTGACAATTGCAGAAAATGCACCACCAATAATTACACCGACAGCCATATCAAGAATATTTCCGCGGCTTATAAATGCTTTGAAATCTTTAAAAAATTTTCTCATTTTTCCCTTCCTTTTATGTTTTAATTTTAGCTAAAAAAATACAAAAAATCAAGCAAATTCGACATATTATTTCACAATTTTTCTTTCGCAGGTTTGATCAACCAAATCTTTAAGTGTGACATTTTCAAGATAGTTGTTTATAAGCCCATTTAAAGTGTTCCAAACACCGATTGTGTCACACTTGTCAGCGACAGGACAAACTTCTGTGTCAAGACAAGTGGAAATTTTGATTGCATCTCCAGTTGCATTCAAAATGTCTTTGACAGAAATCTTGTCTGCAGGTTTTGAGAGCTTATAGCCACCATTTGCCCCACGAAGAGATTTGACAAGTTTTGCTTTTGCCATCATTGAAATTATCTTTTCAAGATATTTAAGTGAAATTTGTTGTCTTGTCGCGACAGATTGCAAAGAAACATAATCTTCACTTTTTGCAATGTCCGCCATAATTCTCACTGCATATCTACCTTTTGTTGTTATTTCCATAAAAACCCCTATAGATTTATTATAGCAGATTCAAAATTTTGAAGCAAGATAATGCTTTGAATAAATGTTTGCTAAAATTTTTCCATAATGATATAATAAACTTACCACTTACAATACAAGGAGAAACTTATGAACATAACTGTTGTGTGTGATGTTTTGGGCGAAGAAAATAATGGAACCGTCATCGCTGCAATGAATTTGATAAGGTTTTTGAAAAAACAAAATCACAAAGTGACCGTTTTGTGTGCTGACCAAAGCAAGAAAGGTCAAGAAGGATATTATGTTGTGCCAAACAGAAGTTTTGGAAAACTTCTAGATAAATATGTTGCAAAAGTGGGCATAACCTTGCCAAAAGCTGATGACAACATCATTCAAGAAGCAATCAAAGATGCTGACATCATTCACTGTATGCTTCCTTTTGAAATTTCAATGCACACTCTCAAATTTGCAAGAGAAAGAAACATTCCTGTGACTGCAGGCTTTCATATGCAGGCGGAAAATTTGACTTGTTATATAAAATTAAACAAATGGAAACTTGCAAATCATTTTGTTTACAAATTTATATACAAGCACTTTTATAAGTATGTTGATGCAATTCACTATCCAACTAAATTTATGCAAGATACTTTTGAAAGCCACATAAAAAAACAAACTCCTGCATTTGTTATTTCAAATGGAGTACATAATTATGTGCAAAGAAGAGAGACTCCAAAGCCTGAAGAACTGAAAGATAAAATTGTCATTCTCACAACAGGCCGTTATGCAAGAGAAAAATCTCAAGACACTCTCATCAAAGCAGTTAAATATTCAAAATATAAGGACAAAATCCAACTTATTCTTGGTGGACAAGGAGTTAAAGAAAAATATTATAAGAAACTTGGCAAAAAACTTCCTATTGAGCCAATTTACAAATTCTATTCTCGAACAGAAATTATTGATGTTTTAAACTATGCTGATATGTATGTTCACCCTGCAGAGATGGAACTTGAAGGAATTTCTTGCATCGAAGCCATTGCCTGCGGAAAACTCACAATTGTTTCTGACTCAAAACTTTCTGCCACAAGAAATTTCGCTATTGACCAAAAATGCATATTCAAAAAGAGAAATCCAAAAGACCTTGCTAGAGTGATTGACTATTGGATTGAGCACCCAGAAGAAGCAAAAGAATATGAAAAGAAATATCTTGAAAGTGCAATTTCTTTTGACCAAGACGAATGTATGAAAAAGATGGAACAAATGCTTTTTGATGTTTATAAATATAAAAAGGCACAAGACAAAACTGAAGAAAATAAATAACAACCAAAATGGTTGTTATTTTTTCTCTATTTTAACAATTTTTTGATTTCGGATGCAATTTTTTTGTCTTTGCAGTCCTTGAAAAAGTTTTCTCTAAAGAATGGATAATCAACTGTATCTTTCAAAAATTTTTGGTCAATATGTTTGAGGATATAAACCATATCTTGATGAGTCACTTTTTTGACATTATCTAGTATCTTTTTGTTTGCTTGCTCAGGAATGACTCTTTCTTTTGGATAACCATTCCCGCCGTTTGTTTTGAGAAGATTTTCAAAAATTTGTTCCAAAACAAGTTCGCCACCCCAGCCAAAGCCTTTCGCGAATGGCAAACTGATTGCATTTCCATCGTTTATTTCCCTAAACATAAAAGCATCACTTGCATCAACAATATGTCCACACAAAACATTTGGAAAACTGTTGCATGCAAGACAAGCACCTTCACCTGTTCCGCATCCTGTCACAACAAAATCAGCCGCACCAGAATTAAGCAATATTGCAGTCAATAGCCCTGCTTGGACATAAGTCAAACTGTGTTTGTCTTCACTTCCAAACATTCCGTAGTTTATCACTTCATGTCCATATTTTTTTGCTGCAGCAGAAAGTTTTTCAAAGATAATTTCGTTTTTTGCTGCTTGGCTGTTTTCGTTTATAATCGCAATTTTCATTTTATCTTCCTCCAAAAACAATTTCGCCTTTCACAATTGGTTTTTCTTGGCATTTTATTTCAAAAATGTCTTTATTTTCAACACTCTTCTTATAAATATCAAGAATTTGTCCTTCAAAAGATTGGTTTATATAGTCAATTTCAATTTCTTTAATAATGCTGTTTTCAAGTTCTTCAACTGTATAGGTGTTAAGCAAAAATCTTATATATTCTATATTGTTTGTATGATGACAAAAATCAATGTTTGTGGATCTGACTTTCACACTGTCAACTTTATCAAGTTCGATCTGTGCATTTTTTGAAAAGTTTGCATCATATTTGCTTCCATAAAACTGAATGCTTTCATCAATCCCAACTTCTGATACTTTTCTTATTTTCTCTGCCTTTTGGTCAAGTGCACACATCTCGACTGTCGAATATGCAACATCGCTGTCCCCTTTTTTGATAATTGTTTGTGCATTCATTTTCACAAGCGATTTTGTCGCCATAAAACATTCAATTTCAAGGTCATCAGTCCATTTTGCTTCATTCAAAAACACAAGTCTGTTTTTTGTGAAAACCCAAACTGCACCATACTTTTCTTGTGTTGTCACACCATCAATTTTTTGTTTTGACATCATCTCTGTGATAGCATCTTCCACAATTTGAAGAGCCCCAAGCACAGCAATCCTAACTTTTGTGTCGCAAAGACTGGCATCAAGTTTTCTGTTTCTTATAAGTTTCATAAATTCTCCTTTGCAAATTATATCACACTCAAATCAATCGAACCAAACAAAAAACCACACCGATTTGGTGTGGCCTAAATTATGCTTCAAGAGTATTTACATTGTCTATTTTTGGAATTTCTTTTGCTTTTGTA
>CAMOEU010000031.1 GCA_946612575.1 uncultured Clostridia bacterium | reverse complement strand
TGTTTTTGTGTAATACTTTTCCTGATAGTGTTTTTTAAGCAAAACATCAAAGTTTTCATCCAAAAATCTGTCAATATCTGCTTGTTCAACTTCATTTTTGTTTTGATTGACAAACAATTGCAAAAGTTCGTGCACAAAGCTTCCAAAAACTCGTTTGTCAGGCTCAACACTTTCTTTTTCTTTCAATTTGAAAACATAATTCAAAAATCTTGCAAAAGGACAAGAAAAATATTGCTCAAGTTCTGATGCAGAAATTGTTTTTCTAGATGAATTATCAAAAACATTTTTGTTAAAGGTTTCGAATGTCTCATCTCTTTTTATATCACTTGAAATTTGTTCAAGCAACCCAGCATATTCAATCGGAACTTTGTTTTCTGATTTTAAATGCTCATATGCAGCTTGAAAATTGCTTGAATTTCCAAGATAAAACAACATATTGTCAAATTTTTCATCCTTTTCAAAAATAGGAGCATCAAAATTCTCAATTGCACCATAATTTATCACATTTTTCCCAAACATAACAGACAGATCTGTCACAAATGATGCTTCTTGAGTTTGTTTTCCACCTTCAAAAAGAGGTTGACATACAATAAGTTTTTTCTTCGCATGCAAAAGACACTCAAAAAGTTTGAGTCTGTTTCTTCTGTTTAAAACCTTAATCTCTGGCTCAATCGCAAAATTTAATCTCAAATTTTTTATATCTTCATCATCAATAATGCCGGTATCATTTTTCACTTTAGGCAAATTTCCAGCATTTGCCCCAACCACAAACAAAACATCGACATCCTCAAAATAACTCTCGGTCGCATCGCCAACATAAACTGCATCAATATAAGATGGAATGGTTTCCACCTTCACACTTTGCATTGAAATGAGAAGTATCTCTTCAAAATCTTGAATTGAAAGTGTCTTTCCTTTGCCAAGTTCTTCAAGCCTATCAAACACAGCAAGCAACAAATCATATGCCTGTTCGTTTTCACTTGATTTTTTATACAAATTATCCTTTTCAAGATTTTCGATAATAGTTGTATATTTCGGTGCAACAATTTCAATAATTTTTTTCAAATTTTCAATAAAATCTGCAATCGTATGCAAATTTTTGAGTTTTTCTATCAAATCAACCGCGGTTTTATATTGTGGAAATTTCTCCAAAAATTCTTTTTTCTCATCAATTTGAAAGTAATAAATATCTTTCAAAACATCAGCAGTTTTTTCATTTTCAAAAAGCGGATTTGAAACAATGTATTCGAATTTTGCCATATCAAAACCAAGTTTTGAAATTTCAAGACACTTCAAAACAAACCTTCCAAGCAAGGTGTTTGAAAGATTTTCTGCATCATCGCTATAACAAGTTATTTGATATTCTTCCAAAGCGGATTTGATTTTGTCATAATACTTTGCATCTGGTATTGCGATTGCAAAATCAGCAAACTTCTTTCCTTTAAAAACCTGATTTTTTATGTATTTTGCAATAAATTCCACTTCTAAATCAGAATTTTTTGCACAAACCTGCAAGAAGAAATCACTTTTCCCCTTCTCAACATCAAAAGCAAAAAGATTCTCCACCATACTGAGTTGGTCGCCCTGATAATTTGATGGGAATGATGTCACCTCAACCGTTTGACCATACTCCTTTGAAATTTGTGTAATCTTTTTGAAAATATCATCTTCAAAAATAAATTTATTTTTCTGAGAAATTGGCTTTGTCATTCCAATGCAAACTTTGTTCACATACTTTGAAAGTTTGCAAACAAATTGTCCAACTTCCAAAGTGAAACTATCAAAGTTGACGAAAAACAAATTTGTGTTTTTCAAACTTTCTGAATATTGTGCAACAGATACCGACTTTTCAAGAAGCCTTGACAAGTCAAGTTTGTCGCCAAGAAGTTTTTCATATTCTTCATACACAAGTTTGATGTCGTGCATTTTATTGTCAAGAAGTATGCTTCCTGTTTTTTTTATTTTTTCAGCAGGAATACCGCAGGCTTTGAATTGTTTTATCACCTGCAAAATTTTGTTGCAAAAATCGACATCACATTTTTTGAAATACAAAAACTTATCTTCACAGTTTTTCACCGCAAAGAAAATATTGAAAACTTCTTCAATTGCAGATATTCTTTTAAAATCAACATTATTTTCTCTCAAAATAATGCTTGCAAGTTTTGTTATTCCCACAACTTTTATGTTGAAAGTTGATTTAATATTTAAAACATCAAAAACAAGTTTTTCTGCCTGCATAGAAAAAGCATCTGGCACAACAATTATGTTTTGAAAATCCATATTTTTTGTGTCAATTTGACTTATTGCATTTTTTGCAGCCTCAAACGAACTGGCACCTTCAACAAGCTCTATTTTCATACAACAATTTTATCACAAAAACTGTTGCTTTCCAACATTTTTAGCATTCTTTAAGCTTTTGAATAGGCTTAACAGCAAGTTTTTTCTTCAATTTTTCATTTTTCAAGAACTTGCTTTCTTCAATTTTTTCCAAAAGTGCTCTATTTTCATTCTTTAAATTCTCAAATTCAGCTCTCAAGGCAGTAATTTGTTTATCCTTTTTGTTTAGATCCATAAAAGCTCTTTTAAGCAAATAGGCTGAAGACTCTTTTTCGATTCTTGTCTTTTCCATAAGTTCGTCAACAGCCGTCTTTCTGATAAGTTTCACTAAGCCCATAAAAAGGCTGTTTATGTCACTTTCTGTAAGCAATCTTTCTTTTTTGAAAGCAATAACATTGTCTGGCATTTTTCTTTTTGTCAAATTTTGATACTTGTTTTGAAGTCTAGTCATTTCTGCAAGATCACCACCGCTCAACTTTTCACAAGCCTGTCTAACAGAGAATCCGCTTTGTTTGAATTTTTTAATTTGTTTCAGAAGTTTTTCCTCTTCATCTTTCTCAAACTTTTTGAAATGGCTTTTGCCGTGTTTATCAAGCGAAATTCCCAGCCTAGTTAAACGAGCTTTATCCTTTTTCAAATTTTCCACATCGGCATAATAATAATTTCGAACACTGTTTTGTTTTCTTCCAAATTTCTCCGCATGAACAGAGAATGCTTCTCTTAAAGGCAATTTTTCATCCTTGCATTTTTCAACTTCCGAAAACAAAAATTTCACTTCCTCATCACCCCAAATTTTCATTTTTCTCTCCTTGAAAAAATGTTTGACACAAAAAACAATTTTAAACAATATGTATAAAAATTTTTGAAAAAACATATATTGCCATATGAAATATTATCTTAAAACAACATATCCTTGCATAATCAAAACAGACTGCCAAAGCACTTATCTTGAAGAAAATGACACTCTTGAAATTGAAGATGAGAAGCACTTGTTTGTCTATCCAGAAAACTCTTATCAAACACCGTTTTGTGTAAATTTACTCTTCAAACAAGACAGTCCTCTTTTCTCTTTTGTCAAAATAGGTAAAGAAAACTTCATCATTCTTGAGAAACAAAATTTTGTTTTCATAAATCAAAAAGAAAAAATTTCAATTGATGGAAAAGTGTGTCAAGTTTTGGTTGGAAAATCTTATATAAGTTTTGAAAGTGAAAATAAAATAATAAAAAAGCTTCACAATCTGCAAAACACTCAATATAAACTTTTTAAATGTGGCAGTTTTGTGTGTGTTCAATTTAAATCTGATTTTTATGCTTTTGATATCTTTAAAGAAAAACTTTTTCATTTCTATGGCGAACAAATCTCATTTGAAAAAGACACTCTTTATATATTAAAAAACTCGCAAAAAATGAAGATAAAATTTGAAAAAGAACTGAAAATAATGCAAGAAAATAATAAAAAAATTGATTCCGAATGCAAAATTTTGCCACAATATCAGTTTTTGTTATCCCTAAAAGACAAAAATTTTGACCTATGTTTAAACTTCTTTTCAAGTCAAATGAGAGAGAAATTGTCACCAGAAAAACTTCAAGAATTTTTTGGAAACTTTCAATCAGTCTTGCCACTAAATGAAAACGAATATATTGTTTATAGTTATCAAAATAAAAAATTCGTCACCTTCGAAATTGAAGATGACAAAATTTGTGATATAAATATTGACCAGTTATGACAAAATTCCTATAAGTTTAAGCTTTTTGTCAAATCTTGCTTCGAAATTTCGCACCAAAACTCTCAAAAGCCCAATCTCACTTTCTCCTGCAAGTTTGACAGTTTTCAATGTATCAAAATCGCAGTTTGAAAGAATTTTTAATGCCATATATGTTGTGTTGGCAAGCTCTTCACAAGAAAAAGTCTTGCATTTTTGACAAACAAGTTCGCCCGATTGATAGTCAAAAAAGATTTTGTCAAAAGCAACCGTTTTGCAGGTCGAGCATTTATGAACATAAATTGGATAACCAAATTTTTCAAAATACGAAAGCAAAAACTTATCCAAAACATAAATTGGGTTTGCATTTGAAAAACAAAGTGTTTTAAGTGCCTTTATTGTTTCCACAAAAATTTGTGCAGTTTCGTTTTCACTTGAAAACTCTGTTGCATTTATTATCTCAAGAATCGCCGTTCCGCAAAAATATTTATCAACATCCTGCGAAATTTCATAAAAAGACTCAATACAATCAAAACTTGTGACAATCTTGCCAGCCTTTCCATCTTCCAAAACAAAATCTGCAAAAGTAAATGGATTTTGTGCAAGTTTCATCTTGGCATTTGCTCCTTTAACACCTTTTAAAGTCGCCCAAAACTTTCCTTGCTCGATAGAAAAAAGAAGAATATTCTTATCCTTCTCCTTTCTGTCATTTGATTTAACAACAATTGCCTTAATTTTTTGCATTACATACCCTTTCCGAGTTCTTCGTCTTTAATAAGTTTTTCTCTTTTGTGACAAAATTCGCAATAAGTCTTTGGATTCCCAGTTTGTTTAAACTCTTTCCACTGTGGAAGATTATAATATTCTTTTTTCATAAGCCACCTCCAAAGTTTAGTCTGCGAAGATTTGTCTCTTCTATTCTCATTTTAAACGATGAATTGCAAAAAATCAAATGTTTTTGAAGAAAATATGTAGATGTGCCAAAAGGCACATTTTTTTTAAAGTCTTGTTATCGAAACTCCTGCAAATGTGAAAGTTGCAGTTTCAGCAGTATTGTTTACAAGCTCGAGTGTGCTGACCGCTGTCACATTTAAAAGCAGTGTGTTTGACAAATTGACTTCATTTCCTGCTGTGCCCGTTTCTGTAAGCACAGAACCTACGACATCTATTCCGTTTAACTCAAGTTCAACACTTAGAGTCCCACCTTCAGTGATCTCTCCACCAACTGTATAGGTAATTTCGTAAGTGCCTGGCAAGAGATTTATTGCTCCGGCTGTTGTGGTGCTTGCTGAAATGCTTGTGCCCCTAGACAAGACAAGTGCAAGCGGAATTGTTGCTTCAGTTTCAATTTCGCCTGGTGCTGTGTTGTAGAAATAACCATAATCACTCAAAACAACAGGGTTCACGATTTGATTTTCACAATTCACTCTAAGTGCCGGACAGAAAATAGGTCTTGGATGATTAAAAAAACAATTCATATTTTCTCCTGTTTGGCAGATTTTTTGTCTAATTACAAATGCATCCGCCATTATCACAATATGTCAAACGAAAATTTTTGTGAAAAAGAAGTGTTGACTTTATGTTTGTTATGCTTTATAATATTTTTATAAGGAGTTTAGGTATGGAAAACAAATATAATATAAATTATTTTCTTTCTCAAAAAGGCAAAACTGCGGGCAAAATATTTGCGGTAATCACTGATGAAGACTTCAATAAAAGTGTTTTTGAAAGAAGTGTTTTGGGAAGAAATGTAAAATGGTCAGTCGTGAAAGACAGCAAATTGTCACAATTTTCAAATTGCAACGAGCAAAATCTTGAAGACATTTTCAAAAATCCAATTCAAGGTCAAAAGTATAGACATCCAAAAGCATATCACGAAAAATATCCATCTGAGCTTGTTTTGGCAAAGTCAAATGAAGACTTTTACTTTGTTTTAAACAAAGATGGACAAATTGAAGTTTTGGAAAAAGAATATACTGACGACAAAGAAAACTCAATCTTTGAAAAGACTAATATCAAAAGCAATATTGACAATATCAAAGAAGAATTTGACAGTGAATTTTTAAATCAATACAAATCTCTTGAAAATGCAGTGAAGGAATATAAAAACAATAAAGTTTCACTTCCAGATTGGTTGTTGAAATAACAAAAAAAGAAGGCAAAATACCTTCTTTTTTATTGTCTTTTTATGCAAAAAATTGATTTCGGATGCAAATTTTAGCCAATAATTGAACCTGTTGTTCTTGGGAAAATTTCAACATCTCTGATGTTTGCAACACCTGTTAGATACATAATAAGTCTTTCAAATCCAACACCATATCCAGAGTGAACATTTGTTCCATATCTTCTTGTGTCAAGATACCAAGCATAGTCTTCTTGTTTGAGTCCAAGTTCGTCCATACGATGAGTGAGTTTGTCAAATCTTTCTTCTCTTTGACTTCCGCCAATAAGTTCGCCAATTCCAGGAACAAGCAAGTCAACAGCAGCAACAGTCTTTCCGTCATCATTTTGTCTCATATAGAAAGCTTTGATATCCTTTGGATAGTTTTTCAAGAAGACTGGTTTTTTGTAAACTTCTTCTGTGAGATATCTTTCGTGTTCGGATTGCAAATCAATACCCCACTTCACAGGGAAAACAAATTTTTTCTTTGATTCTTCCAAAATCTTGATTGCATCAGTATAGTCAAGTCTAACAAAGTCGTTTGCAACAACATTGTCAAGTCTTTCAAGAAGGCCAGTGTCAACAAATTTATTTAAAAATTCAAGTTCGTCCTTGCATTCTTGTTTAACATACTTGATAACATACTTGATAAGTTCTTCTTCATTGTCCATAAGTTCGTTTAAGTCACAGAAACAAATTTCTGGTTCCATCATCCAAAATTCAGCAGCATGTCTTGATGTGTTTGAGTTTTCTGCTCTAAATGTTGGTCCAAAAGTGTAAGTTTTTCCAAATGCATGAGTAAGTGTTTCTTCATGGATTTGTCCGGAAACTGTAAGCGAAACTTTTTTGCCAAAAAAGTCTTGACTATAATCCACTTTTCCATCTTTGTGTGGAAGATTGTCAAGATTGAGTGTTGTCACCTGAAACATTTCACCAGCACCCTCTGCATCGTTTGCTGTGATGATTGGTGTGTGGATATAAACAAAGTTTCTCTCATTGAAAAATTTGTGAATTGCAAATGCAGCAACAGATCTGATTCTAAACACTGCATTAAACAAATTTCCCCTTGCTCTGATTGTTGGGATTGTTCTCAAAAATTCGACTGTGTGTCTTTTCTTTTGAAGTGGATAATCAAGTGCACATGAACCCAAAACAGAAACTTCCTTTGCATTGATTTC
>CAMOEU010000030.1 GCA_946612575.1 uncultured Clostridia bacterium | reverse complement strand
CTTCTTGTTCGTGATCAAGTGCTTTGCCGATATCATGCAAAAGCCCGCCTCTTTTTGCAATCTTGACATTTGCACCAAGCTCTGCAGCCAAAAGTCCTGCAAGAATTGAAGTCTCAACAGAGTGTTTCAAAACATTTTGACCATAACTTGTTCTGTATTTAAGTTTTCCAAACACCTTAACAAGTTCTGGATTCATATTGAAAATACCAACTTCGTTGAGTGCTTCTTCGCCAGCTTCTTTGCAAACCTTATCAACTTCTCTTTGCATCTTTTCGACAATTTCTTCAATACGAGTAGGATGAATTCTTCCGTCTGAAATCAACTTCTCGATTGATCTTCTTGCAACTTCTCTTCTTATTGGGTCAAAACCTGAAACAGTGATTGTTTCTGGTGTGTCATCAACAATAAGTTCAACTCCAGTCGCAGCTTCAATTGCTCTGATGTTTCTTCCTTCTCTACCAATAATTCTTCCTTTCATTTCGTCATTTGGAAGTGCAATTACTGATACAGTCATTTCGCTTGTTGTTTCTGTTGCACATCTTTGAATTGCTTGTCCAACAATCCAACGAGCCTTTTTCTCGCCTTCTTCCTTTGCCTCATCTTCGATTTGTTTAACAATAGAAGCGGCTTCCTTTTGAGCATCTGCTCTCATATTTGCGATAAGCAAATCTTTTGCTTCTTGCTTTGAAAGTCCAGAAGTTTTTTCAAGTTGTTCCAAAATTTGTCCCTTGATTTCTTCTTGTTGATCAATGCTCTTTTGCAAATTTTCTTTAAGTGCAGCGACACCCTTTCTTTCTTCATCAAGTTGTTCACTTTTCTTATCGACAGCAAGTTCTTTCTTTTCCAAAAACTCTTCTTTTTGATTGAGTCTTTCTTCAAGTTTCAAAGCCTCATTTCTGCGGTTTTTAACTTCTTCTTCAACTTCATCTTTAAGTTTTTGAGTTTGTTCTTTACTCTCGATAATTGCTTCTTTTTTTATTGTCTTTGCTTCTGCATACGCATCTTCAATAATTTTGATAGCATTCGATTTGTTTTTTTCAATTTTCTTAGAACTATAAATTTTATAAATTAGAAATCCTAAAACAATTCCCAAAATGGCACATGCAATGCCAACCAAAACTGATACGACGGCAGAAGACATCAAAACTAAACTTTGCATCTTCTCCTCCCCTATAAGTCTTGCCTAGTTGACGAAAAATAAAAGGCAAACTTATAGAATAAGTTTACCCTTTTTAGTTTTCTTTGTCAAACAAATTTTGCAATTTATGCAACTTCATTTTTGTCCGATTTTTGCCTCTCAACATAAATCGGTTTTTTGCCATCACGGAGGAAATCTTTTGTGATGATAATCTTTTCGTATTTTTCAGCAGAAGGAAGGTCAAAAATAAGCTCAAACATCTTGCTTTCCATAATCGTTCTGATTCCTCTTGCTCCTGTTTTGAGTTTGATTGCCTTTTCAGCAACATAAGAGATCGCATCGTCTTCAAATTCTATTTCAAAACCATCAATTTTGAAAAGTTGTTTATATTGTTTGATTATCGAATTTTTTGGCTCAACCAAAATCCTTTCAAGTGCTTTTTGGTCAAGGTCATCAAGCCCAGTGATGATTGGAAGTCTTCCAACAAATTCTGGAATAAGACCATACTTTATCAAATCATCTGGTTGAACATCAGTGTTGTAGTTTACTTTTGCTTTTTCTTTTGCATTTTTCACTGTTGCATTAAAGCCAAGTGTTGTTGTTGAAACCCTTTTGTCAATAATATCATCAAGCCCAACAAATGCCCCACCACAAATAAACAAAATGTTTGTTGTGTCAATTTGAAGCATTTCTTGTTGTGGATGTTTTCTTCCGCCTTGTGGAGGAACAGAAGCCACTGTGCTTTCAATGATTTTAAGAAGTGCTTGTTGAACACCCTCTCCACCAACATCTCTTGTGAGCGACCTGTTTTCACTCTTTCTCGCAAGTTTGTCAATCTCATCAATGTAGATGATACCTCTTTGTGCTCTCTCAATGTCAAATTCGGCATTTTGAATAAGTTTCAAAAGCACATTTTCAACATCCTCGCCGACATATCCTGCTTCTGTAAGAGTTGTTGCATCAGCAATAGCAAAAGGCACATCCAAAATTTTTGCAAGTGTTTTGACAAGAAGAGTTTTTCCACTTCCTGTTGGCCCAATCATCAAAACATTGCTCTTCTCAAGTTCGACAGTGTTTTTGCCGTCTTTTTTCTTGGCATCAGCTTTGTTGTGTTCGTTGTAGTTTATTCTCTTATAATGGTTGTAAACAGCGACAGAAAGCACCTTTTTTGCTTGTTCCTGTCCCACAACATAGCCATCAAGCATATGTTTAATCTCTTTTGGCGATGGAAGAACAAGGTCTTCAAAGACCTTTGTCTTTTTCACTTCTTCTTTGATAATATCTGCACAAATTCTTATGCAATCATCACAGATAAAAGCATCACCATTTGGGCTTGCGATAAGTTTCTTGGCTATCTTTTGTGGTTTTCCGCAAAAAGTGCAAGAGCACATATCAATTTCTTTCATAAAACTTCCTTATTCAGCCTTTTTCTCTTTTCTTGAAACAAAAATTTCATCAACAAGACCATATTTCTTTGCTTCTTCAGCAGACATCCAGTTGTCACGGTCTGTATCTTTCTCAACATCTTTAAGAGCCTTTCCTGTGTTTTTGCTCAAAATTGAATTGAGAGTTTCCTTAATCTTTTTGATGTGTTTTGCTTGAATTTCAATATCACTAGCCTGACCTTGAGCTCCGCCAAGTGGTTGGTGAATCAAAATTTCACTGTTTGGAAGAGCAAATCTCTTTCCTTTTGTCCCAGATGAAAGCAAGAATGCTCCCATAGATGCTGCAAGGCCGATGCAAATTGTTGACACATCACATTTAATGTATTGAATTGTGTCATAAATTGCAAGTCCAGCAGAAACTGAGCCACCTGGGCTGTTTATATAGATGTAAATATCCTTATCAGGATTTTTCCCTTCCAAATAAATAAGTTGTGCAACAACTGTGTTTGCGACATTATCATCAATTTCACCTGTCAAAAAGATAATTCTGTCTTCCAAAAGTCTAGAATAAATGTCATAAGCTCTTTCAGAAGATCCACTTTGATCAATGACTGTAGGAATAAGCATATTTCACCTCCAAATTATTTGATAATTTCAAATTTATTGTTTTCTTTAAAGAAAGTATGAAGTTTATCAAGCAAAAGTTCATTTTCTTTTCTTACAATTTCTTCTTCCTTAGTAATACCCTTTGTAGCATCCTTAAGTTCTTTTGCAGAAACAGTGATTTTGTTGTCTTGCAAAAGTTTTCTATAGATGTATTGTGTCTTAAACATATCAAGAGTGCTTGCTTTTGCTCTCTTAACATATTCGTCATAGTTTGTTCCTGTTTGAGCAAGATAATCTTCAACAGAAACTCCATAAGCCTTGAGAGCTTCTCTCATTCTGTTCAAATCTTCATTGACAGCATTTTCTACCATAACTTCAGGAATTTCAATGTTTGTGTTTTTAAGAAGATATTCTCTAACAACGAAGTCAATTTCGTTTTCTTGTTGTTTGTTCTTCATATCTTGAATATGAGCAGTTAAGTCCTTTTTATACTCTTCAACAGTTTCAAATTCTGTCGCATCAGCAACAAATTTGTCATTAAACTCTGGCAAAGTCTTTTTTCTTACATCCTTAACAACAACTTTAAAGAGTGCATTTTTGTCAGCAAATTCCTTTGCACCATAATCTTTTGGGAATTTAACATTGACATCAACATTGTCACCTTTCTTGTGTCCAACAAGTTGGTCTTCAAATGTGTCAATAAATGAGTGAGAACCAATTTCAAGTGGATAGTCTGTTGCTGCACCGCCATCAAAAGCCTTTCCATCAATATATCCTGTAAAGTCAATAAGAGCACTGTCTCCATTTGCAATTGGAGCATCAACTGACTCAAACTTTGCATTGTCTTCAAGAAGATGTTCGATAGAGTGTTCGATGTCGTGATCTGTCACCTTGCTGTCATGAATCTTGAATGTTTGACCCTTAATTTCACAAACTTCAAATGCAGGAACAATTTCAAACAAGACTTTCATCTTGAGTCCCTTATCTGCAGTGAAGCTTTCAAATTCTGTTGTTGGCATAGCAACAGGTTCAAGTTCTGGATTTTTTGTGACAACTTCTGCCAAAACTTTGTTTACAAAATATTCGATTGTATCTTCAAAGAAAACATTGTCACCATATGTCTTTTCAATAACTTTTCTTGGTGCCTTACCTTTTCTGAAACCTTCAATATTGAATTTTGATTTAGAGTTTTCGTAAACTTTATCAACTCCTTCATTCCATTCTTTTGCATCTACTGTAAGTTCGATTTCTACTTTTGTCTTTTCTGTCTTAACTTTATACATTATTTACCTCCAAAGTGCTAACCCTTGAATTTTAGCATAAGAAAAAATAAAAAGCAACTATATAAGACATAAAATTCGATTAAATGTTTTGAAAAAAAGAAAAGTTTTTGTTATAATGTCGATATGAAAACAATGTCTTACTATGAAAAACGAGATCTTGACAATATGCAAAAAATTGGAAAGTATCTCCAAACCCTTCCAGAATATTGTTATGATTATTTCACAGGGATTGAAAACAACACTTCAAGCCTTACAAGAGTGAATTATGCTATGGATTTGTGTGTTTTTTTTGACTATCTTGAAAAGTATGTCACAAGAAAACCAAAAGCACAAATTCTTCTTTCTGACCTTGAAAAACTTCAAGCAAGAAACATCGAAAACTATCTTTCATACCTTTCATATTATGAGATTGATGGTTCGATGAAAAAGAATGGCGAAAGAGGAAAGGCAAGAAAACTCGCATCAGTGAGAAGTTTTTTCAAATATCTGTTTAATCACGATATGATTTCTTCAAATGTCGCCTCAAAAATCCGCACACCAAAGCTTCACAACAAAGAAATCATCCGCCTTGAGAAAGATGAGGTTGAAAGACTTTTGGATGCGGTTGAGAGCCCAACAACTTTCACAGAAAGACAAAAGACCTACAACAAAAACACATATGAGCGAGATAATGCAATTGTCACCCTTTTTCTTGGCACCGGCATAAGAATTTCCGAGCTTGTTGGCCTAAATGTCGAAGATTTCGACTTTTCTCAGGATGCTTTTAAAGTGACAAGAAAAGGTGGAAATCAAACAATACTTTATTTTTCAAAAGAAGTTGAATCCGCACTCAAACTTTGGCTGACAAAGCGAAACACCCTAAACCTTGACCCAAACGAAAATGCAATGTTTATCTCACTTCAAAACAAGAGAATTTGTGTTAGAGCCGTAGAGAAACTTGTCAAAAAGTTTGCAAAAGAAGGAAGTCCACTCAAAAAGATTTCTCCCCACAAACTCCGTTCAACATTCGGCACAAATCTCTATAGAGAAACACACGACATCTATATTGTCGCTGATGTGCTTGGACATAAGGATGTAAACACAACAAAGAAGCACTATGCAGCAATAAATGAAGATATGAGAAAATCAGTTGCTGACATCATCAAAATTCACAAAGAATAACAATATATGGTGTAGTATTCCATTGAATATTACACCATATTTTGTATTATATCACTAAACCATCCAATCTACATAAACACCATAACCTTTGTCTGGAGCAGAAGTGAAAACATGTGTGACTGCCCCAACAATTTTTCCATCTTGCATAATTGGAGAACCACTCATTCCTTGCACAATTCCACCAGTAAGCTCCAAAAGCCTTTTGTCTGTCACACGAAAGACAATACTTTTGTCTTTTGCTGTCTTTTGGTAATTTGTTTTTATGATTTCAATTTCATACTCTTCTCTTATGCCACTTATCGAAGAAACAATCTTTGCTTTTCCCATTTTCACTCCAAGCCTGCCGCCCAGTTTTGCGGTCAAGTTTTCATCAACAACACCACTTTTGTCGCTTAAAACTCCACTTATGCCAAACTTTGTGTTTTCTTTGACATCACCAATTCCTGTCAAATTTGGCACAAGCACACACTTAAGTTGACCAGGTCTATTTTTCTTTCCTTTTTCAATTCCAACAAGTTTGCAGTCAAACAGTTTTCCATTCCCCACAGGCACAACATTCTTGCTGTCAACATCAAAAACGGCATGACCCAAAGCCCCATATTCTTGCGATTTTTTGTCAACAAAAGTCAAAGTACCAACACCCGAAACTTCATCTTTTGCCCACAAGCCAAGTTTATATCTGTTTTGATTTTCATCAAACTGTTTTTTTACGGTCGCATTGATTTTCTTGTTGTTTCTTAAAATGCCGAGTTCAACATTGCTTCCTTCTCCTTGCAATTCACTGGAAAAATTATCGAAATTTTCCACCTTTTTTCCGTCAATTTCCGTGATTATATCACCTTTTTTGAGAGTCTTGTTTTCTCCTACATTTTCCGTGACAATAAGCCCGTCTGACATAATTTCAAAACCAATAGGCACACCACCAATATAATAATCATTTTCGCTTGTCATTCTCACATTGACTTTCTTTATGGGAATAAAGCCAAAAAGCTTGAAAACCACATATCCATTTTCACTTTTCTGCCCAGAAACCCCAACACTATTTTCCACCAGCTGAGTCTTGACAAACGGCCCAAATGTTTTGTTTTGATTTGCATAATTCACATCTTCATATGAAACAAAAAAATCACTATCAAACTGGTCAATCTGTTGCACAGCCTGCAACAAGAAAAAAGAAAACACCAAAACAACAATCAAAAACAAGGTCTTTTTCATTTTGTTATGGTGTGTAAATAAGTCTTTTTTATACCAAATCACTCCTAAGCAAAAAGCCATATTCATTAAGCCTTTTTCTCAAGATTTTATAGTTTGGACACATTCTCTCTACTTCATTCCAAAACTTTGGACTGTGATTGAAATGCTTGCTGTGTGAAAGTTCGTGACAAATCACATAAAAAGCAAGTTCTCTTGGCACAATCACAAGTTTCCAATTGAGTTTCATCACCCTTTTCGAGCTATAACTACCCCAAACTTTAACAGAAGTTGTTGGCATAATTTTGTCATAAAAAAGCCCAAACCTATCAGAGCATTCTTTAGCAAAATTTTCAAGAACCACAAATTGAGATTTATAAAACTTTCTCACAGCGGTTTTCTTTCCAGTTTCAGAGAGTCTATCAAAACCCAAAACAACGGTGTTTGCAGCCGCATAGAGTTTTCCATCGATATAAAGATTGTTTTTCAAATCAAAAGAAGAAGCAAACTCTTCATTTGCAGTCATTTTTGAGATATTTTTTTCGATCCAATGTTTTTTACTTTCCAAAAACTTGTCTATCTCTTTTTGAGAAAGTTGTTTTGGCACCTTCAAAATCGCCGAACTACTGTTTTCAATTTTAAGAGATATCGTTTTTCTTTTTTCCTTAACAACAACTATTTTCATATGACACTCATTATAACACAAAAAGCAAAATTTTTCAAACAAAAAAAACCAAACATGTTTT
>CAMOEU010000029.1 GCA_946612575.1 uncultured Clostridia bacterium | reverse complement strand
AAAACCGTTTTTAGTCGTAAAATACTGACAAAAAAATATTTTTTAAAAATTGATTTCGGATGCAATTTTTTAATTTTTATTTAATTTTTCAAAATTTTAAAAAATATACAAAAAAATAATAAAAAAATGCAAAAATTTTATCAATTTTTGCATCCGTAAGTTATTTTTTTAAGAATTTTGTGTAGTCAATTCCCATTGCTTCTTTCATTTTTTGCATAGTTTGAGAAGCAACTTCTCTTGCTTTTCTTGAGTTTTCAAAGAGCATTTCATAGATTTTGTCCACATTTTTTTCAAGTTCGGCTCTTTTTTCTCTAATCGGTTTCAAAATTTCTTGCAAAACATTATTCAAGAAAAGTTTGATTTTGACATCTCCAAGTCCACCTTTTCTGTAATGAGCCTTAAGTTCGTCCAAATTTTTGTATTCAGGAAGATATTTTTTGAAGCTTTCATCTGTTGCAAAAGCATCAAGATATTCAAAAACAACATTTCCTTCAACTTTTCCTGGATCAGAAACCTTTATATGATTTGGATCTGTGTATGCACTCATAATTTTTTGCTTAACTTCTGCTTCACTATCTTTCAGGAAAATGCAATTTCCTGCAGATTTGCTCATTTTAAGTTTCCCATCAAGTCCAACAAGTCTTGCTTGCGACTTTGATTCTGGCAAAAGAGCCTGTGGTTCTACCAAAATTTTGCTTCCGTAAGTAGAATTGAATGCTCTTGAAATCTCTCTTGCCTGTTCAAGCATTGGAAGTTGGTCTTCTCCAACAGGAATTGTTGTTGCATTGAAAGCCAAAATGTCAGAAGCTTGGCTTATTGGATAGCACATAAATCCAACAGGCATAGAATTTCCACCAAACTCTCTCATCTTGAGTTCTTCTTTGATGGTTGGGTTTCTGTTTAATCTTGCAACTGTCACAAGATTCATAAAATACATTGTCATTTCTGCAAGTTCTGGCACTTGCGATTGAATGAATATTGTCACTTTTTCTGGGTCTATACCTGCAGAAAGATAGTCAATAGCCACTTGAATGACATTGTTTTTAACTTTATCGACCTTGTCTGCATTGTCAGTGAGAGCTTGTGTATCTGCAATCATAATATAAAACTTTTCAAAGTCATTTTCTTTTTGCAACTTAAGCCTGTTTGCAATTGATCCAACATAATGACCAATATGCAAGTTCCCAGTTGGTCTATCCCCCGTAAGAATAATTTTTTTCATATTTTTCTCCAAATTTTATGAAAAACTGCATCCCTATGCAATTTTTTCGATTCTATCAAGCACTTCTTTCTCTCCAAGAAGGCTCATAATTTCAAACAAATCTGGCGAATTTTTTCTGCCTGTGATGGCAATTCTGATGTATTCACAAACTTTTGCAGTGTTTCCCTTATACTTTTCAGGTTCTTTCTTAAAATCTGCATTGTTTGTGGCATAACCAAGTTTTTCCGCCATAATCTTTATGTTTTCAAACCAATTTTCTTTTGTGTCAAGTTTGAGATAGTTTTTATAGTTTTTCAGCACTTCTTCATAGTTTTTCTTTTCGCTTTCATCAATTTCAAAATTTGATGGCTTTGAAAACATATAGTCAAAAAGTTCAAAAAACATACTCCACTTGTAAATATCCTTTCTTGGCTTTGGTTTTTCTCTGTCAATATTAAGAATTTTTGTCACATAATCTTTCTCTTTTGTGAGATATTCCACATTTTCAGTTGAATATTCTCTTGCCCAAGAAAGAAGCTCACTATAACACTCATCAGCTGTGTATCTTGAAATTTTCTCTTTTGAAACATCATTAAGTTTCACAAAGTCAAAAATTGGTGTGTTTGCAGTGATTTTAAACCCATTGAATGGAAATTCCATAATATCTGCAGTTGGATTTTGTTTTCTCCAATTTTCAAAATTTGAGTTGATAAGATTCATCAAATATTCAACAACAGCATCTTTATCATAGCCTTCTTTGTCAAAAAATCTCATATCAGCTTCAGGATGCTTTCTCTTTGAAATTTTGTTTTTATTTCCCTTTTCGTTGAGTTTGTAAATAAGTGGTGAGTGAATATATTTTGGTTGTTTAAACCCAAGATTTTCAAAAATTTCTTTATGAAGTGGATATGATGGAAGCCACTCTTCACCTCTAACAACAACATTTGTCCCCATGAGAGTATCATCAATTGCATGTGCAAAATGATATGTTGGCATAAGGTCATTCTTAAGAAGAATTGCATCGACAGCATTCGCAGTCATCTCGACTTCACCCTTTGCACAATCCACAAACTTGATTTTGTCAACACCGTTTCCGTTTGATTTAAGTCTGATTGCAAACTTCTTTCCTTCTTTGAGATTTTGCTCGATTTGCTCAATTGTAAGATGTCTGCAAATATCTTTGTCTTCGTTTATTCCTGAAGAAAACTTCTTTTCACGAATTTCCTTAACATCACTCAAACCTTCTGTTTTTTTGCAAAAACAAGGGAAAGCCTTGCCTTCTTCAACAAGTTTTTTTGCATATGCTTTGTAAATTTCTTTTCTTTCGCTTTGATAATATGGACCATATTCGCCAACAGTGACTCCACCTTTAAGCTCATATTCATCAGGCAAAAATCCATATTCTGTCAAAATGTTTAAAATGATTTCACTTGCACCAGAGATTTCTCTTTTTTGGTCAGTGTCTTCAATTCTCAAGTAAAAAACACCACCACTTCTTTTTGCAATATTAAAGTCAATGAGTGCTTGGAAAAAACCACCAAGATGCATATATCCTGTTGGGCTTGGAGCAAATCTTGTGACATAAGCTCCTTCTTTCAAATTTCTTTTTGGGTATTTTTTCTCAATTTCTTCTACGGTCAACTTGTTGTCAGCAAAAAGCAAGTCGGCAAGTTTTTTGTTGTCCATTTATATCTCCTATTTTTATTCAGCATCAAAAATATCATTATTGAATTTAGTAAAGTATATATTTGATGTTGTTTTTATAAATTGATTCATTTTGTCAAGCTGAATCAATGCGAGCTTGTTTTCTTTTTCACAATATTTGTTTTCATCACATTCATATTCTGTTGCCCACTTATAGAAGTCAAAGTCATTTGTTGCCTTAACAAAATATTCTGATTCTGTGATGTAATTTTCACTAAGTTCGAAAAGATTTTTGTAATTTTCTTTTGAAAGTGCATCATTAAGTGGAACATCATTTACAACAATTGGCAAAAACATATTTTTATAGAAGCTTTCAACATTGTTGTAAACCTGAACAACCTTGCTTGAAGTTTTTGTTTTATAAACATTCCAAGTGATTTTGTTTAGGATGTTGTCAACATAGAAATTGTCAAGAAACTCAACTGCTTTAATTTCTACATACTCTTTCAAAATTTTGATGTTGCTTTCATTTATTTCTGTTGCTTTCAAGATTTCAAAAATTTCTGTGTTTTCAATGCTCTTTGCAAGTGCAGCAGCAGCTTTCACACATTTTGAAACAAAAGTTCCATATGATCTTTTGAAGATTTGCAAATGGTCTTGTTCCACTTCTTGAGATGGGGCATTTGCACCACTATATTTTTTGAAATAATCTACCAAGATAACTCTTGAAGCAGCAAAATCTTCAAAACTGTTTGCAAAATCATTCATTTTGCTGTTGAAGTCATTCAAACACTTTTTTGCATCTGATGTAAATTTGTTGTATTTTTCATAATTCAAGATTCTTGCACTGTTGTCATCAATATACTTTTGAGAAACCGCAAGCATAACATTATATTTGTTTTCAAGCTCTTTAAACTCATCATATCTTGAGTTTGAAGACTTGACATAACCGTTTACTACATCGCCATAGTTTACGATATAGTTTGTCTCATAACTGCTTGAAATCAACTCCCCAGATATGAAAACATCTTTATATTTGGTATATTTTTGATTAACCTCTGCAATTGTCTTGCTTAGTGTGTCAACACTGACATCACACCCTGCAAAAGTCAAAACCGAAAAGATTCCTACGATTGCAAGCACAATACTCAATAAAATTCTACTTTTTTTCATATTGTCTCTCCTTATAACAAACCTTCAACAAAATCATCATAAAATTCGCTTTTGTTTCCGTTTTTTGCAACATCATCAATTTTTGTTTTCTCGTTTTGATTGCAAGCAAAATTTATAATTCTTGTTGTTCCAGCATCAGAGAAGTGAACAATTGTGAAAGAAGTAAGTGTTGTTGTCACATTTTCTTTTGTTATGTTTTTAAGTATATCGCTTGAAAGATTTTTCAAAACAATAAAGTTTGCCTTAGAATAGCTGTTGTTTAAAAGTGTTGAAGAAACACAATCTGTGTAAACATCTGCAAGTGTGTTGAATGCACTTATTGTTTTTTCAACAAACTCTTTTGCATAAGATTTGTTGTCTTGCCAAACAATTTTTTTAAGATTGTTATCTGTGATAATCTCAGCATTTTCTTCAATTTTTTCAATCAATTTGTCCACAGCATTTTGAGCATCTTTAAGATTTCTTTCAATCTCACCTCTTTTTGACTTATATGTGTTGTTGTAATTCATATAAGCAATTTCTTTATTGAAGTAAGAGGAGATCTTTTCATAGTTTTCATAAATCGCTTTATAATTTTTCACTTCGTTTGCATCATTGCCAGAAAGAAGAGAAAAAGTTTCATCAAAATATGCATCAATCTTTTGGTTTCTTTCACTTGTCGAACACAAATATCCTTCGCTTGTTGTATAACTGTTTAAGTTTTCGGCAAGTGCTTTGGTGTCTTTATTTCCAAAAAGAGTCACAAAGAGTATTGCCAGCACAACACCAACCACAACAATTCCTAAAATAATCCAAAAAATAAGTTTTTTCTTGTTCATAATTATCCCCTTTATTGTTGAACTTGAACCTTTTCATCAATGTTGAGAAACATTGTATATTCTCCAACCCAACGAAGTTTGATTTCTCCAGTTCTTCCACTTCTATGTTTTTCAAGAAGAAGATAAACCGTCCCTGGCTCGTCAGGTGTGTCCGTGTCATTATATTTTTCAGGATTATACAAAAACATAACAATATCGGCATCTTGTTCGATAGAGCCAGATTCTCTAAGGTCAGACAAAATTGGTCTATGATCTTCTCTTATATCAACCGCACGAGAAAGTTGGGAAAGAAGTATGATTGGCACATTCAATTCCTTTGCAGCAATCTTAAGTGTTCTTGTGATGTCACTGATTTCTTGTGTACGAGATTCTCTTGAAGTCTTGTTTCCCATTGTCATAAGTTGAAGATAGTCAATAACAACCATATCAAGACCGTCTGTCATCTTAAGTTTTCTGCACTTTGACAAGATTTCAAATGGTGTGATCATTGATGAGTCATCAACATAAATTCCGCTTTGTGCAAGTTTTTTCTCAGCAGTCCAAATTCTTTTCCACTCTTCACTGTCCATATCACCCTTAAGCACTTTTCCAAGGTTGACTTTTCCGACAGATGAAAGTGATCTTTGCATAAGTTCTTCCCTTGACATTTCAAGGTCAAAAATCGCAACTTTCTTTCCTTCTTCAATTGCGGCATGTTCGGCAATGTTCATTGCAAGTGATGTTTTTCCGACACCAGGACGAGCAGCAATAATGTTTAGTGTGCCTTTTTGAAGTCCATTTGTGATGGCATCAAAATCTTTATAACCTGTTGGAATTCCACGAAGTTTTCCTTTGTTTTCAGCCAAAACAGAAATGTTTTTCAAAACTTGTGTCAAAGTTCCGCCTTGCTTTCCGACAAGCTCAAGGTCAGAAGATGTCTCTTTTTGAGAAAGGTCAAAAATCTTCTTTTCAGCAACTCTCATTGCTTCTTCACCATCTTGAGTTTCAAAGGCATTTCTGATGATTTCTTGAGATTCTGAAATCAAATGTCTTTTGAGCGAATTGTTTTTCACAATATCAAGATAATGCTCAAAGTTTGATGCAGATGGCACAGCATTTGTCAAATAAGTCACATAGTCAATTCCGCCAATTGTTTCAAGTTTTTTGTCAACTTCAAGTTGGTTTGTGAGTGTGACAAAGTCAACAGGAATTCCTTTTTGGAAAACCTTTTTCATACAATCAAAAATGCTTCTATGAGACTCTGGATAGAAATCGTTTGTGTCTATTTTTGAAAAGATGTCCATTTGGGCATCGTTGTCAAGCAAAATACATCCAAGCAATGCTTGTTCTGCTTCCAAACTGTTTGGTAAAATTTTGTAATCAGCCATTTCAAACTCCTTTAATCAGCAAATGGATCCTTCTTCTTTTTCATTCTCTCTGCTTTTCTTTGGTCAAGTTTTGAAAGAATGAATGAGTAAAGCAAAAACAGAATAACCATCATAAGTGTCAAAATAAGAATATGAATCCATTGCTGCGAAACCCCAGCATAGGCAAGAAGCACCTCAACAACTGCAGCTGGCAAAAAAACAATAAGCATAAAAAGCCCAATTCTGCCAATTTTTTTCTTTAATTCTTGTCTGTCACTATTTTTCATAGATAAAGTATAACAACAAACGGAGGTTTTGTCAATTTTTCACAAAAGAAAAAAGAGAGTAAACTCTCTTTTAAATCTCTCCTCTGAGCATCTTTCCTCTTTCACGAAGTCTCATATTGTGATCAAGAATGATTTTTCTGATTCTGATAGATTGTGGAGTGACTTCCAAATATTCATCATCTCCCAAAAATTCGATTGCATCTTCAAGGCTCATTTTTCTTGGTGGAGTGAGTTTAAGTGCATCATCAGAACCTGAAGAACGGCAGTTTGAAAGGTGTTTTGTCTTGCAGACATTAACTACAATATCTCCACCCTTTGGATTGCTTCCAACAACCATTCCAGCATAAACAGGCACACCTGGACCAATGAAAAGCTCGCCTCTTTCTTGAGCATTGAAAAGTCCATAAACAATTGACTTTCCTTCTTCGTGAGCAATAAGTGAACCGCTTTCACGACGATTGATTTCTCCCTTCCAAGGTTGGTATTCATAGAAAATTGAATTGATGACACCTTCACCACGAGTGTCTGTCAAAAAGTCTGACTTAAATCCAAAAAGTCCTCTTGAAGGAACCAAAAATTCCATTCTCATTCTGTTTCCTTTTGGGCTCATTCCTTGAAGTTCGGCCTTTCTTGCCCCCATTTTGTTCATAACAGGTCCAACACAGTCTTCAGGAACATCCAAGAAGACTCTGTCAACAGGTTCGCATTTTACACCGTTGATTTCTTTAATCAAAACTTTTGGTTGGGAAACTTGGAATTCATATCCATCTCTTCTCATATTTTCAATCAAGATAGAAAGATGCATTTCACCTCTTCCACGAACTTTAAATCTTTCTGCAGTGTCACCATCTTCAACTTTAAGTGAAAGGTCTTTGACAGCTTCTTTATAAAGTCTGTCTCTAAGGTGTCTTGATGTGACAAACTTTCCTTCCTTGCCGGCAAATGGGCTGTCATTTACGATGAATGTCATCTCTACTGATGGCTCTGCAATCTTAACAAATTCAATTGGTTCGATATTTTCTTCTGTGCAAATTGTGTCTCCAATTGCGACATCTTCAAGACCAGCAACACAAACAATTTCACCAGCAGAAGCAGATTCTACAGGCACTCTTTTAAGTCCTTCATAAACAAAGAGTGAAACAATTTTTGCTCTTTGCATTTTGTCTTTTTCGTGATAGTTGCAAACAACAACATTTTGACCAACTTTGAT
>CAMOEU010000028.1 GCA_946612575.1 uncultured Clostridia bacterium | reverse complement strand
AATTTTTGCAAAGTTCCTTCATTTTGCAAATTGTGTAAATTTTTAAGTGCACTAAGTTGTGTAGCCAAATTATTCTCCTTTTAAACATTTTTCAATATTTTCGGCAAAAGACTTGTTTTTGATGCCGATTGCCTTGCAATTTTCAATGCCAACAATTTTTGATAGATTATCAACAGTCAAAATTTTCAAATTTCTTTTTTCACTGAGAAATTGCATTTCTCTTTTGAGCGAATTTCCTGCAGTGTTGTCCATAATAAGCAGATAAAGTTTTTTTGTGTAGTTTGAGAGATTTTCTCCGCCAACAATCACAAAACCAGCCTTTCTTGCAATATTTATAAGACCTTCAACACTACTCAAATTCTTCTCCCAATTTTTCATATACTTCCGCCGGAACTTCCGTTTTGAAAGCACGATTCAATGCTTTTGTCTTGCAAAGTTTATCAAAACAAGCCTTATCTTTGCAAACATAAGCACCTCTGCCATTTGCCTTCAAAGTTTTATCAACAAAAATTTGACCTTCTTTGTTTTTCACAATTCTTATCAATGTTTTTTTGTCACTTTGAGATCGACAAACAACACACATTCTGATTTTTTCTTTTGGTTTGTTTTGCATACAACCCCCTAATGACTATATTTCTGGAAATTCATCATCAATAGGTTTGATTTCTTCCAAATCATCAATAGCATCAAATGAATCAGTGTCAGAAAGTTCGGTAAGTTCGTATTCAACATCTTCATTTTCAGTTGTTGTTTCTGGAGTCTTGAGATAACTTTCTGGCTTAACATCAATCTTCCAGCCAGTAAGTCTTGCAGCAAGTCTAACATTTTGTCCACCCTTGCCGATTGCAAGTGACAATTTGTCGTCAGGAACAATAACTTGTGACATATTGAGGCTGTCGTTTGTTTCTACTGACAAAACCTTTGCTGGGCTGAGTGCTCTTGCAATATATTCAAGTGGATCATCAGAATATTCAACCAAATCAATCTTTTCACCGTTAAGTTCGTTTACGATAGTGTTGATTCTTGTTCCTCTGTTTCCTACACAAGCACCAATAACATCAAGGTTTTGTTTGTCTGTGTAAACAGCGACTTTTGCTCTGTTTCCAGCATCTCTGGCAACATTCTTGATTTTGATTTCGCCATTTGCGATTTCAGGAATTTCAAGTTCGAAAAGTTTTTTGATAAATCCAATGTTGCTTCTTGAAACTTGCACTTGCAAACCTTTGAAGCTTTCTTTGATTTTCTTTACATAAACCTTAACTCTGTCTCCAACATTAAATTTGTCGCCAGGAATTTGGTCGTTTTTCATCATAACACCTTCAGTGTTGGTGCCTGGAATTTGAACATAAACATTGTCGCCGTCAACTCTTTTAACAACAGTTGTCAAAAGTTCGTCTTCTTTTTCAGAAAGTTCTGAAGCGGCTGTTTGTCTTTCAAGTTCTCTAAGTTTTTGCATAACAACTTGTTTTGCTGTTTGTGCGGCAATTCTTCCAAAATCTTTTGTTGATTCCTCAACAGCAACAATATCCCCGACTTTGTAAGACTTCTTGATAAGTTTTGCATCAGCAAGAGACATTTCCTTGTCTGGATCTTCAACTTCATCAACAATTGTCTTATAAGAATAAATTCTGATTGTGTTTTTTTCAGGAACAAGCTTTACCATTGCTGACTTTGCTTCGCCATACATTTTTTTGTAAGCAGAAGTAAGTGCTGTTTCAAGTGTAGCAATAAATGTCCCCTTATCGATTTTTCTTTCTTCTTCCAATTCTTCAAGTGCTTTAAAAAAGTCCTTATTTACCATTTTTGTTTTTCTCCTTAATCCTAAAATTTTATCACAAGTTTAATCGAACCGATTTTTTCTCTTTCAAAAGTGAGTGTTTCTTTCTTTTCAGTGAGAATTGTCACAGATTTTTCATCAAAGCCTTTCAAAACTCCACGGAAAAGTTTTTTGCCATCAATCTTAGAGAAAAGTGTTATATCAACTTCCTTTTCCAAAGTTCTTCTCAAATCTCTATCCGTTTTGAGTGGTCTGTCAAGTCCTGGCGAACTCACAACAAGTGTGTAAGGTTTGTCATCTGTTGGGTTTAACTCATCAAGAATAGGGTCGATTTTTCTGTTTACCGCTTCACAGTCTGTAATTGTGACTCCTTCTTCTTTGTCGATTGTGAAAATCAAACTCATTCCGCCGTTTTCTTTCACGAAACTAACATCAACAAGTTCGTAGCCCATATCTTCAATGACACCTTTAAGCTTTTCTTCGCAAATTTCTTTAACCTTTGCCAATTGACACCTCCAAAAATGTCCACTTAATACAAAGAGTGAGCAAAACTGCTCACTCCCGTCAAGATGTTATTATTATAAACTATATATATCAAAAAATCAACCGTTTTTTGAAAAATTCTTATTTTTTTTCGCAAAGCTTCAAAAGCACTTCAGCCGTTGCATAAGCATCATTCCAAGCCCTGTGAGCACCTTCCAAAGTAAGTCCCAAATATTTGACAATTGTGCCAAGTTTGAAATTTGAAACAAGAAGATGAGAAACTCTTGCCAAGTTGAGTGTGTCAAGCACTTCATTGTCAAAGTCAATACCATACTCATTTCCCATTCTTTTGACAATCTTAAGGTCAAATCCGATGATGTTGTGACCGCACAAAATTGCATCTTTTGAAAACTCATAAAATTCCTGCAAAACAAATTCGGCATCTGGTGCATCCTCAACCATTTCATTTGTAATTCCCGTAAGTTCAGTCACTTCTTTAGGAATTGACTTTGTTGGTTTAACAAACGAAGCAAATTTTTCCTTTATTTGTCCATCAACAATCTTCACAGCACCAATTTCTGTGATTTCGTCTGAAGAAACATCAAGACCTGTCGTTTCAATATCAAACACAACATAAGTCTTGCCGTTTATTGTGTCATTATATTCCACTTTCGAGCCAAACATATCAACTTGTCTTAGAGTGGTGATATTTTCAATTTCAACAACATTTTTTGTCTTTTTCTTCTTTGCTTCTTGCTTTGGTTTCTCTTCTATTTCAATATCTTTTGTCGCCAAAGAAAGTTTGTCCACAACAAGCACGAGTTTGTCTGTAAATTTGCTCTTCTCCACATTCCCGTGTACCAAAACATACATCGAGTCTTCAAGGCTGTCCATAACTTGTTGGTTTGTTTTTGAAGAAAAATATATACAATCAATTGCACCCTTTTCATCCTGCAAAACAAAATTGTAATATGCTTTTGGCTGACCTGCAAACTTGCCTGTTTTTCTTATGAATTCTCTTCTGTTAAACTTAGAGATGAATCCTGCCACAACAACAGCTTCTTTTGGTCCAGTTATGAAAGAAATATACTCTGGTCTTGTCATTTTGTTTGTGCCAACAATATCTTTGATTATCTCAACGGAATATCTCTTGTTTGGTCTTGCGACAGTCGAAATTTCAACATTTTCTATGTCAACATCATCAACCAAATTTTCGTCAATTTGAAGCGAAACAACAAACTCTGTCAAAAAGTTTTGCTTGAGGTGTTTTGCAAGCTCTGCTGTGATTTTATGCTCGATGAAAAAGTTTTCAATTCTCTTGCTTGCAACAATCTCCACAAGCACATCAATTGGAGTCTTTTTTATTTTTATATTTTTTTCATTTATGTATGTCGAAATCAAAATGTATTTCTTTTCAAAAAACTCCAAAATTGATTTCAAGATGAGCTTTTCTTCAACAAAAACTCTCATAAATTTGATTTTTAAAGACAATTTTTCGATTTCGAGTTTAGATTTTATAAAATTTGTTATCTCTTTTTTCTCTGCATCAGAAAGTTCTTTATCTGTCGAAGGATACAAAAAAGTTATGGTGCAAATTCCTTGCGATTTCTTCACCACAACTTCTTTCAAAACAACATTTGAATATTTATCGCCAAAATGTGATCTAAATTCTTCTTCAAAATTCATAGAAGCATTTTAGAAAAATTTCACAAATTTGTCAAGTCGTTATAAGACAAAATGCAAAATATCAACAATCAGGACAAATGCAAAAAGCACAACAAGTCCGGCAAAATGAATTTTGCTTTCAATATCTCTGTTTATTGGTTTGCCCCTTATCCACTCAATCAAAACAAAAACTATATGTGCCCCATCTAGTGCTGGGATTGGCAAGATGTTAAACACCGCTAGGTTTGCTGCAATAAGTGGAATGAAAATCAAAAGATAAGAAAGCGATTGTGAAGCATATGAAGCAATTGTTGTGATTGTGCCGATTGTGCCTGTGACTTGTGAAATTGGCACTTGGAATGTGATAAGCATCCAAAGACTCTTCAAAACCACCCAAGCAAAACCGAATGCCATTTCAAAACTTCTGCAAAAACCTTCCCAAGCATTGTAAACATAAGCAACTGTATGTTTCTCTTCACCTTCTCCACTTTCAAGACCAGTAAGGCAGTTTAGAGTTTCGTTTTCATCGCCCGCATTTTCCACCTTTGGATAAACAACAATTGTCAATTTTTCAATCTTTCCATCTCTTTTGACAGTCATTTCAAAATGATAAAAATCTGCATCCGAAGTTGGATAATCACCGTTTTCTTCCTTATAATTTTCATATTGTTTCTTTGCAATTGCCCTTTGCTCATTTACAAGTGAAACATAATTTTCTTCAAAAGCAAAATCAATTGTTTTTCCGTCAATTTGTGTGATAACATCTCCCACTTGATATGGGTTTGAATAAGCAGCATTCCAAGATTTGATTTGTGGAACATCATAACCAATTGTGCAAAGAAGCACCCAAGAGAAAATAATCGCTGTGATAAAATTCATTGTCACACCGCCAAGAAGCACAATTATTCTCTTCCAAGGTTTTTGGTTTACAAAAGCAGTTTCTTTGCTTGAAACATCCTTGTCATCTTCTTCCCCATCAAAAGCACAATATCCACCAAGTGGAATTGCACGAAGTGAAAATTTTTCGCCAGTTTTTTTGCTTGTATGAGAAAAGATTGCAGGACCAAATCCCACAGAAAATTCGTTGATTTTAAACTTTAAGATTTTACCAAAAATGTAGTGACCAAACTCATGAGCCAAAATCATAAAAAGAAGTATCACCACAGCAAGTAAAATATACAAAACTATCATATAAAAACCCTAAATGAAATTTCGTTCTTCTGTTAAATCAAAACAATCATAAAGATTAAAAAGATATATGGAGCCATAAAAATGTGAGAGTCAATTCTGTCCAAAAGTCCACCGTGACCTGGCAAGAATTTTCCACTGTCACTAACCCCTGCTCTTCTTTTGATGATAGACTCAAACAAATCTCCACATTGAGAAACAACAGAGCCAAAAAGCACAATAAGAAGATATGCCCAAATTGGCAAAGCTGCCATCAAAGATTCGAATGAAACAATGCATCCAAAGATAAGGTAAACACAAGCAGCAAAAAGCACTGACCACAAAACTCCACCCACTGCACCAGAGATGGTCTTGTTTGGGCTGATTTTTGGGCACAATTTCTTTCCGCCAATCACACTGCCTGTAAGCATTGCAAATGTGTCTGTAAATATTGGAATCATAAATGCAGTGATAAGTGCAAAGAATGAAACATTTGCCGTCACTGTTTCAAATTTTGAGAATGGAAGTGTATTGATATGATTCACAAAAATGAAAAGCAAGAAAATAAATGCTGGATAAACAAAAGAAATTGATGTGTTTATTGCTTTTTTGAATGAAAACTTGAAAATTGACATATTTTCAATGTTTCTCACTCCCATTTCGTGCAAAACATATTGTTTTTTTCTGCAGATGCAAGCAAGAAAACTTACAATAAATCCAAGCACAACAATTGCCAAATCAAGCAAAATTGTGTATAAAATCCACATATAACCTTTTGTTGATGCAAGATGAACACCAAGCAAGTTCATTCCTGTCAAAAAGACTGGAAAAATCGTGGAGATTGACAAGAAATTGTAAAATCCAATTTTTGAAAGCAATTTTGACATTTCAAATGCACCATAACAAGCCAAAATGCAGAAAAATGCATCAAAGAAATAGTCACTTACAAAAACCTTCAAAACAAAGAGTAGTGCAAGTGTAAGCACAACCAAAATTGATGAGTAAACTCTTTTTTTCACTATTTACCGCCCCCAAATCTTCTTTTTCTCTTTGAAAAAGCCTTAACAGCTTTGTCAAGTTCTCTTTTGTTGAATCCTGGCCAACAAGTTTTTGTGAAATAGAATTCTGCATATGCAAGTTGGAAAAGCATAAAGTTTGAAATTCTCATTTCACCACTTGTTCTGACAAGCAAATCAATGTCTGGTGATGGATAAGAATAAAGGTGTTTAGAAATGTTTTCGATTGTCATTTCTTCGCCGTTTTCAGCAACAAGTTTTGCAGCATGTGCAATATCATCTCTTCCACCATAGTTTAAGGCAAGATTAACAACAAGGCCTGTGTTGTCCTTTGTTTCTGCCATAACTTTTAAGAGCAAATTCTTAAGTTTTTCAGGAAATCTGTTTACATCTCCCATAGAAACAAGTTTGACATTCTTTTCCATCAAAGTTTGTTCGCTCTCACTCAAGAGTGTGTAAGCAATTTCCATCAAATAATCAACTTCATATTTTTCTCTGTTCCAGTTTTCAGTAGAGAAACAGAAAAATGAAGCATACTTAATCCCTGGGTAGTTTTCCAAAATTTTAATCATATTTTTAAGTGCCTGACCGCCAACTTTGTGGCCAATCATCTTGTCAAGTTTTCTGGCAACCGCCCATCTTCTGTTTCCGTCACAAATAAATGCAATGTGTTTTGGTGCAACCAATTCTTTTTTCTTTCCAAACATAAATAATATTTCCTATCTTCTAAACTTTCATAACTTCTGCTTCTTTATCTTCCGCTTCTTTGTCGGCAAGAGCAGTATATTTGTCAATATATTTTTGAACTTCTTTTTCGTAAGTTGCAAATTCATCTTCTGAAATTTCAGAATTTTTCTTCAAATCTTTGAGCATATCAAGAGCATCTCTTCTTGCATTTCTCATAACAACTTTTGTCTCTTCACAAATCTTTTTGACTTGTTTAACAATTTCCTTTCTTCTTTCTTCTGTAAGCATTGGGAAAACAAGTCTAATCACTTTTCCATCATTTGTTGGAGTGATGCCAATATCACTTGCACAAATTGCTTTTTCAACATTTTTGATTTGTGTCATATCCCAAATGCTTATGTTTAAAATTCTGCCTTCAGAAACTGTCACTGTGCCCATTTGCACAATTGGTGTTGGCACACCATAATAGTCCACCAAAACTCTATCCAAAATATGTGGATTTGCTCTTCCTGCTCTTATTACAAGATATTCGCTTTGTTGGTGTGAATATGCTTTTTCAAGATCCTGTTTGCAAGAATCAAAAATTTCATCAACCATTTCGTTCATAATTTTCTCCTTATGTCTTTATAGTATAACTTAAAACACACTTTTTTGCAAATGTATAGACAAAAAAATTGCACGACAGGTGCAATCTTTTTTAGTTTAAAGTTTTACATTTTCTTCTGCATCTTCAGTTTGTTCTTCAACAATTTTATCTTCACAGCCAACAATTCTGAAATAATCGTTTCTATCTTTCAAACTCAAGCCTTCGTCAAAATTGTTTCCAAACTTTGCAAACAATTCTGTTTCATCATATGTGTCATAATCATCTTCTTTATGAAGCTCAATTTTAA
>CAMOEU010000027.1 GCA_946612575.1 uncultured Clostridia bacterium | reverse complement strand
TTTTCTCTTTCAATCATACGTTTAGCGCTCTTAATGTTGTTTGATTCATTAAGATCAATAAGTCTGTTGATAATGAAAGGTTTGAAAAGTTCGATTGCCATTTCTTTTGGAAGACCACATTGATACATCTTAAGTTCTGGTCCAACGACAATAACAGAACGTCCAGAGTAGTCAACACGCTTTCCAAGAAGGTTTTGTCTGAATCTACCTTGTTTACCGCCAAGCATAGCAGTGAGTGATTTCAAATCTCTTTGTTTTGAGCCTTGAACAGGTTTGCCTCTCTTACCATTGTCAATCAAGTTGTCAACAGCTTCTTGAAGCATTCTCTTTTCGTTTCTAACAATAACATCTGGAGCACCAAGTTCCATAAGTTTCTTCAAACGATTGTTTCTGTTGATAACTCTTCTATACAAGTCATTAAGGTCACTTGTTGCATATCTACCACCATCAAGTGGAACCATAGGTCTAAGATCTGGTGGAATAACTGGAATAACATCCAAAACCATCCATGTAGGATTGTTTCCACTCTTTCTGAAGCTTTCAACAACATCAAGTTTCTTTGCAGCCTTGATTTTTCTTTGACCTTTTGCAGTTTTGAGTTCTTCTTTAAGTTCTTCACTGTCTTTGTCAAGATTAACATGAGAAAGCAAAACTTTGATTGCCTCTGCACCCATTCCTGCATCGAAAGCATTGTATCCATATTTTTCAACAGCATCACGATATTCTTTATCGTTTAAGATTTGTTTATATTCCAAATCTGTGTTTTTTGGATCTGTGACAATATAATTGATATAATAAACTACTTGTTCCAAAGTTTTTGGAGTCAAGTCAAGCAATGTTCCGATTCTTGAAGGAACAGATCTAAAATACCAAAGATGAGTGACAGGACAAGCAAGTTCGATATGTCCCATTCTTTCTCTTCTTACTTTTGATCTTGTGACTTCAACACCGCACTTGTCACACACAACACCACGATAACGGATTCTCTTATACTTTCCGCAGTGACATTCCCAGTCTTTTTTAGGTCCAAAAATCTTTTCACAGAAAAGACCATCTTTTTCTGGTTTTTGTGTTCTGTAGTTGATAGTTTCAGGTTTTGTCACTTCACCATGAGACCATTCTCTGATCTTCTCTGGTGAAGCAATTCCTATTCTAATTTTTTCGAAGTTGTTAAGTTCAAACATAATATTCCCCTTAAAATATCTTTCTATATAAAAATTCTAGTTTAAATTATTCGTCAAAATCTCCAAAGTCATCGAAAAGGTCGATATCTTCAATTCCTGTAGGAGTTGCAGTTTCTTCTTCGATTTCCTTTTCAACATCACTCTTGCCGTCATCATCAGCAAGCATATCATCAATGTCGATTGTGACATTCTTAAGGTCTTTTTCAACATCATTTTCGATGCCAACTTTGTCTTGTTCGTCTTGAGAAAGTTCTGGCAATTCGATTTCTTCATCGTTTTCAGTCAAAATCTTAACATCAAGAGCAAGAGCTTGCAATTCCTTAACCAAAACTTTGAAGCTTTCTGGGATTCCAGGTTCTGCAATAGGTTCACCCTTCACAATTGCTTCAAATGTCTTAACTCTGCCGACAACATCATCGGATTTAACTGTAAGCATTTCTTGAAGCACATGAGAAGCACCATAAGCTTCCAAAGCCCAAACTTCCATTTCACCAAATCTTTGTCCACCAAAGAGAGCTTTTCCTCCAAGTGGTTGTTGTGTGATAAGTGAGTAAGGTCCAATTGAACGAGCATGAATCTTGCTGTCAACCATGTGGTTAAGTTTAAGCATATATTTGATTCCGACAGTAGTTTTGTTTTCAAAAGGTTCGCCTGTTCTACCATCGTAAAGTTGAATCTTTCCATTTTCTGGGAAATTGTTTTCTTTGAGAAGTGTTTGGATCTTTTCTGCATCAGCACCATCAAATGAAGGTGTGGCAACTTTCCAGCCAAGTGAGCCAGCAACAAGTCCAAGGTGAACTTCAAGCACTTGTCCCAAGTTCATACGAGAAGGAACACCAAGTGGGTTGAGCACAATGTCAAGTGGACGACCATTTGCCATAAATGGCATATCAGCTTCTGGCATAATGATTGAAATACATCCCTTGTTTCCATAACGGCCAGACATCTTATCGCCGACAGAAAGTTTTCTCTTTTGAGCGATTGTGACTTTAACAAGTTCGTTAACACCAGGTTCGAGTTCGTCTTTGTTTGCTCTGCTGAACACTTGAACATCAACGACAACACCACCCTTACCGTGTTGAACACGAAGTGAAGTATCTCTAACTTCTCTAGCCTTTTCACCAAAGATAGCACGAAGAAGTCTTTCTTCAGGAGAAAGCTCTGTTTCACCCTTTGGAGTGACTTTTCCGACCAAGATATCTCCGGCTCTAACTTCAGCACCAACTCTTACAATACCATTTTCATCAAGGTTTTTAAGAGCATCTTCACCAAGATTTGGAATATCTCTTGTGATAACTTCATCACCAAGTTTTGTTGTTCTGCATTTAAGTTCTTCAACTTTAAGGCAAATTGATGTGTAAACATCTTCCTTAACAAGTCTTTCATTGATAAGGATAGCATCTTCGTAGTTGTATCCTTCCCAGTTCATATAACCAACAAGAACATTCTTACCAAGAGCAAGTTCACCATTGTCTGTTGAATAACCATCAATGATAACTTCACCTTTCTTAACTTTTTCACCTTTCTTTACACAAGGTTTTTGGTTAAAGCAAGTTTCATCATTTGTCTTATCAAATTTGATAAGTGTATAAATATCCTCAGCACCATCTGCTGTCTTAACTCTTACTTCATCAGCACTGACATAAGAAACAACACCATCATTTTTTGCAAGTTGTGTATATCCACAATCGTGAGCAACAGTTGCTTCCATACCAGTTCCAACAATTGGAGCTTCAGCCTTGATAAGTGGCACTGCTTGTCTTTGCATGTTTGCACCCATCAAAGCACGGTTAGCTTCGTTGCTGTTTACAAATGGAATAAGTGATGTAGCCACAGAAATGAATTGTCTTGGAGAAACATCAACATAATCAACTTGTTTTGCAGGAACTTCGATAGCATAATCTTTGTGACGGCAAATAACTCTCTTATTGATAAATCTGCCTTCTTCATCGAGTGGTTCTGTTGCTTGTGCGATGTATGCTTCATCTTCGATATCAGCCATATAATATTCGCACTTATCTGAAACGATACCTGTTTCCTTATCTACCTTTCTGTAAGGTGTTTGCAAGAAACCATATTCATCAACTTTTGCATAAGCAGTAAGAGTGTTAACAAGTCCGATAGCTTGTCCTTCTGGAGTTTCGATAGGGCAGATACGGCCATAGTTTGTATAGTGAATATCTCTCACTTCAGCATCAGCTCTTTCCTTCTTGATTCCTCCAGGACCAACAGCAGAAACTCTTCTCTTTTGAGTAATTCCAGAAAGTGGGTTGACTTGATCCATAAGTTGTGAAAGTTGAGAAGAAGCAATAAAATCTCTCAAAGCTCTGTTTACAGCTTTTGGATTGACAATTTGTCTTGGTGTGACTTCAGAAAGTTCCTTTCCTTGCAAAGTTTCTCTAACATTTGCAACAAGTTTTGTGACACCAGAACGGAAGTGGTCGTGCAAAAGTTCGCCAACTGTAGCAACCCTCTTGTTTGACAAGTGTTCGATTTTGTCTGTCTTGCAGATTTCTTCGATGCAGTCAAGATACATAGAGATAGAAGCCAAAATATCATCCATTGTAAGAGTTGTGATCATCAAATCTTTAGCATGTTCTTTGATTGCTGCAAGTCTCTTTTCTTTTGTTTTGTTTTCTTTCAAAATATCAGCCAAAACTGGATAGTAAACTTCTTCCAAAATTCCAAGTTCTTTTTCATTGCAAGGAATAACATCAGAAAGTCTAACTCTGTTGTTTCCTCTGATGAGATATTCTTTGTCTGGAAGTTGAATCCAAACTTCGTTTACACCGCTTGCTTTAATCTTGTGTGCAATTTCAGCTGTCGCCTCTGTGCCAGCCTTGGCGATAAGTTCGCCATCTGGAGAGATGACATCTTTAGAAATAATATGTCCCAAAACTCTCTTTTCGATTGAAAGTTTTTTGTTGAGATTGTATCTACCAACTCTAGACAAGTTATACCATTGGTCAGAGAAGAACCAAAGATTGAGATAGCTTCTTGTTGTTTCAGCAGAAGGAACATCAGCAGGTCTTGTCTTTCTAGCAAATTCCAACAAAGCTTCTTCTTGAGTTTGTTGAGTTTCCTTTTCAAGAACATTTTTGATAAGTCTATGTCCACCAAACAATTTTGAAATTTCGTCTGCGGTGTATCCAAAACACTTCAAGAAAAGTCCCAAAGTGATTTTGTTTCTTCTGTCAAGAACAACTTTAAGAAGTTCGTTTGCACCTTGTTCAAATTCAATATACATACCTCTTTTTGGAATAATTTGTCCACGAAGAGTTGACATATCGTGAGCTTTGTCCTTAAGAAGGTAATAGTTTGGAGATTTGATAATTTGATTTACAACAACTCTCTCTACACCATTAAAAACAAATGAACAGTCATCTGTCATATATGGAATGTCGCCCAAGAAAACAACATCTTCCACTGCTTGGCCTGTTTCTTCAACAACAAATCTTGCCTTAACATTGAGTGGAACAGAGTAAGTTGCACTTCTTCTCTTACATTCTTTCTTGTCATACTTTGGCTTTACATCCAAAATTGGGTCAAGCAAATAAAGTTTTGCTTTGCCAGAGTAATCTACGATAGGAGAAAATTCATCAAGAACATCTTTGATGCCATTTTCCATAAAATCCTTAAAACTGTTTCTTTGGATATCCAAAAGAGATGGAATGTCGATATAATCTTTAAGCTGTGCAAAAGTATATCTTTCAGTTTTTCCGAATTTTTGTTTTTTCAAAAAGTTAGCCATAATAAACACTCCTAAAAAAATTTAAAAAAGGAGTTAGGGGGCAAAAAACCTCCTTACTCCTTTTCTATTAAGTTAAAAATGGTAGTATTTTCTCAACATTGCACCAATTAACAAATTGAGTTTATCATAAATGCGATAAAAAGTCAATAGATTTTCGAAAAAATCTAATGAGAAATTAAACAAATATTAAATATATGGTTATATTATCACATAATTTGCCATTTTCAAAACAATTTTTTAAAAAAACAACAAAAAAATGAGCTTTACAGCCCATTTTTTTATTTACATTGAGAAATTATGAAGACATATCTCCCGTTTGTATGAGATGTTTCAGTTTCACCATCCTCTAAAGTTCTGCTAAACAAAACAGTTCCAAGAGTTGACACATTGCCGTTTCCTACATAATCAGCATATTCTACAGCATCATTTATTTGACCTCTTGATGAAGACATATTATAAACATAAGATTTTATATCATCCACACTTGAGGTTGTGTTTGAAACAAATTGTGCCGCATCACTTTCAACACATCCAAACACTGCCCCGACATATGTGTTTACTGCAGTGTTGTAAACATATGAAGTTGTGTTTATTGTATTGATTTGGAAGATGTTTCTATATTCGCTATCGTCACTCTCAACATTGAGGTTTACCACACATCTGTCAGCAAGGAATCCAACAAATCCGCCTGCACCAATAAGTTCGATATATCTTGCAGAAACAATAAGTGTACAGCCAGAAACATTGATGTTTGTCGCCTGAACAGCACCATCATCACTTTCAATACATCCAACAACACCACCTACAAACTTATATCCAGAAAGAGTTGCATTCTCGACAGTGATATCACTTAACATTGTGTTTGCAGACATAATACCAACAACACCACCAAGATATGCAACACCATTATCATCTGTAGATTTTGTCGTCACTTGAATTGATTGATTTGTGTAAACATTTTCAATCAAGCCGCCATTTGCAAGACCAACTACACCACCAACCGCTTTAGGAATTGATGGAGACTTTTTGAAGTTTGTAAATATGCCACTTCCATTGATGGTTATGTCTTTCAAAGTCCCCTTAGATTCTCCCGCAACAAAACCGCCATAAGAATATGCATTGATTGTGTGATTGTTCATCATATTCAAGACAATCTTCTCTGCAACAACATTTTTGTCAACAAATCCGAAGACAAGTCCAGCCTTATCGCCCAAAACATCAATTTCGGAGTCAACATTGATATTATAAACATAGCCACTATCTGCCAAAACACCGACAATAGAGCCAGCATATGAGCAGCTTGAAATGTTTACACCTTCTTCATAAGAGCTTGATGAAGACTTCTTTTCTGCTCTCACACCAATTTGAGAAACAACATTTTGAATCTTATAATCTCCAATCGCAAGACCAACAACACCACCGACAATATTACCTCCCACAGCAATAACCTTTTCATTGGAGTTTTCAATGTTGACATTGACATTCACAATTGTCGCATTTTCAATCTTTCCTGCAATTCCACCAACAACTTGTGCATTGATAAATGAAACATTTTTAGGCACAATTGTCAAATTCATCACAGCACCAATAGACTCTTCATCACCAGCAAATCCAACAGCCGCAAACAATCCTGCATAATTGAGTGCTTCATTTGAAGAAATGCTTATGCCATTGACACTCATAAAGTTTCCTTCCAAAGTGCCCATAAAGATTGTCTTATAAAGTGCTGAGTTATATTCATAATCTTCAAAATCAATATCACAAGCAAGTCTATAGTGTGATTTGTTTTGATTTGCTGAGTTGTTTTCTTGCAAAATAAGTTTTTCAAAGTTTTCCGCATCATAAATCACAAATGGATTATAAAGCGAGCCAATCTTTCCTGAGTCAACTGTATAGTTGTAAACATAATTTGCATAAGAAACACCAGTCTCTTCATCAACAATAGTTTCCACTCTTTCAAGCTCTTTGATTGATTTAGCAATGATATTTGGAGCAACAAGCTCAATTCTTCCGATGTTGAATTCTCTTCCCAAAACATCACTTGAAACACCTTCACTGAAGAACCAAACAGAATCTACACCTATTTCATTCTTAACTACATAATTCTTGAAGTATTTGTCAATTTGTCCAAATTCTGAAATTGTCAAAGAATCAATAACAGCATCTGAAATTTCACCTATGCTGACATTTATTCTATTTTCACTATCACTGAGATAATAGCAATCTTCAATATTTCCAACCGTGTTATTTACTGAGTTTTTATATGCAAAACCATAGTTTGATGTCTGCATGCTTGCAAGCACACTTGTTGAGAAACATCTTTCCACATTTCCAGCATTTTCAAACACAAATCCCGCAGCATAAGCACCTGAAGAAAGTTTGATGTTTGAATAACAATCTTCAATATTTCCATTGTTTGTATAAGCAAAACCGGAAATATTGTTGCTTGAATCAATTGTGTTTTGATCTTCAGAATAATAAGCATCTGGTGTGCAATTTGAAACATCTCCACTCACATAAGAAGTATAAATTCTTCCAGAGTTCAAAACAACAAATCCAGCAGTAAATTCGCTTGTTGTTTCAGTTTCATTTTTGAGTGTAGCAAATCTACCTTCTCCAATATCTTGAGCCACCTTTGGAGATTTGAAATAAGAACTTGCAATAACACCACTATTTTGCCCTGCAAAACCCGCCAAATTGACATTTGCAAACATATTTACAGAAACTCTTGAGTTTGTGATAAAGCCGTCATTGTTTGCAACAAGACCACCGACATATGATTCTGCACTTGTAGTTGTTGACACAACAGAAACTGTCGCCCCTTCAATCGAATTAACAAAGCAGTTTGTTATAACACCAGAGTTGCTTGAAGCAAGAATACCA
>CAMOEU010000026.1 GCA_946612575.1 uncultured Clostridia bacterium | reverse complement strand
TAAATAAAGATGCAGCTTTTATCATTTCTCTCCCATTATTTTTCATATATTATAACATAAAAAGATAAAAATCAATTAAAAAAACCGCAATATAAAATTATTTTTTATGAATTTTTGCATCAAAAAAACACCCGAAGGTGTTTTTCTTTTTATTCGTTTTTCTCTTGTGCAGCTTCGTTGATGCCCAAAATTCCAAAAAGTCCTGCAAGGAAATAGAAAACATCTCCAAAAATGCCAATAACAAGCATAATCACATGTGGTGTTGTGTTTTTGTCATTTGTCTTCAAGCTGTTTGAAGCTCTCTTTGCAAGCAAGAATATAACAACTGAAATTATAAGTGCAACAACTCCAAATATAATCAATGAAATGCCAAGATATTTAACTTGTTCTGCAGAAGTAAGTGTTGTGAGATGATCTTCAACCAATTTATTGAAAACCTCGCTTTTATAGGCAATACACAAAGCCCCCAAAACAACAATAAATGGTGTCAAAACCATTTCAATAATGTTGAATACTTTTCCGATTATATACATAACTCTTGATGCTGATTTCATAGCAGACTCCTTTTTATTTCAGAACAATTATATGCTCATTTGCACAAATTGTCAAACAAAAAAGCACCACATGGTGCTTTCCTTATTCTTTCTTGTCTTCGATTTCTTTTTCAGACTCTTTTTGATTCAAATAAACAAGTCCAAAAATCCCGCCAATCAAATAGAAGATGTTTCCGATGATTCCAATAACAACCATTGTTGTGTGGTCCACATATGTGTCCTTGTCTTCTCTTGTGAATCTGTCTGCCTTTGATGCACAAACATAGAATGCAATTTCAAGAATGATTGAAACCGCTGCAACAATCAAAAGAACAATCCCAAGTCTTTCTGCTGCTCCTGCAGTTTCGATGTTTTTTATGCCAAGTTCTGCAACTCTTTCTTTGAAGATAAGTGTAAACATACCTGCAAAAAACATAAGAGATGACAAAACAATTGCAATCATATTGAAAATCTTTCCGACTTTATACATTGTTTTAACACTTGATTTCATATTCCCCTCCAAAATTATCTTTGATGGTTTAATTTTACAACTTTTCTTCACTTTTGTCAATATTGATTTCACTCTCTTTCTTTGCCCTGCTTTTCTTAACAAAATGCAAAACAAGTTTTGTCACAAAAGCGACAACAATCACTGCAAGAAAAACATACAAAATTATTGTGGTTGCATTTGGGAAAAGCACACAAACCAATGTGACAATAAGCCCACAAAGGGCATTTCCTAGAATTGCACTCAAACAAACTTGCCAAAAATTTAGTCCAAGCAAAACACCAAAACAAGTCCCAGTCCACACTCCAGTTAGTGGCACCGGAAAGGCAACAAACAAAAACACTTCGAGCATTTTGATAGCTGTTTTTCTTTTCTCGCTTTTTTTGTCAACTTCTTCGTTTACTTGCTCGCTTTTCTTCTTCACACTTCCGGTAAAAAAGTCAATAATTGCCTTGAAAAACTTATATTTGTAAAGCCAATCACAAATTGGTCTAAACACCGCCGCAACAATAGGCACAACAAGCGAACTTCCAAGAAAAGCAAATAAAAATGCAAATCCCGGAGTGAGAGCTTTATCCGCCCAAAATTCTGTTGACATTGCAAAAGGAATCGCACCCTTAAGCTCGACAAGTGGAATTATAGAAATCAAAAAAGAGGCAAGCCAAACATTGCCACCAAAAGTATTAACAAAAAACTGTGAAATTCCTTCTGTCAAAACAAACTCCAATTAGTGTAGATTTTCTGTGTAAACAACTTTACCTTTGTTTGCAATTATCTCATTTGCAAGCAAAATCCCTTTGTCATATTGCTCTTTTGTGATTTTGTTTTCTTTAAGCAGATAGTCAGCATAATAATATTCCCTCTTGCTTGAAGTCGCTCCATCTGCAGAGCTATCTGACTTAAACAAAGCACCAACTGTTTGAAACAAAATCTTCACATCACCCCAAAATGTGATTTTCTTTGCATATGCCAAATCACATTCAAAAATGCTCTCCCAAGAGCTTTCACTTCTTCCGCCAGACACTTGCGATTTTCCAGTAAGACCAGGTCTAACCGAATATGCCTTAAACACTTCTTCATCATAGAAAATCATATCCTTGACAAGCCTTGGTCTTGGTCCAACAATGCTCATATCACCCTTGAGAATGTTTAAAAGTTGTGGAAGCTCGTCAATTGAAAGTTTTCTCAAAATTTTGCCATACTTTGTGATTCTGTCTTTATCAGGCAAAAGATTTCCATCCTTGTCAGTTTTGTTTGTCATACTTCTAAATTTATAAAGCTTGAAAACCTTTCCATTCTTCCCAGGTCTATAATGCGAGAAGAAAGGATTTCCTTTGAGAATGATTAGTGAAAGGATTGAAACAATCAAAAATAATGGCGACAAAATGATAAGTGCCAAAAATGATAAAACAATATCAAAAAATCTTTTAAAAACAATTTCGTAAATTGTGCGTTTTCTCTTTTCCATAATAGATATAGTACCACACAAAAGAGACTTAAGTCAAACAAACCTATTCCACAATATACCTTTTTTCAAATTCATTAAGACGGCTTTTTTTGATAAAGATAAAAATGTCAGTTTCAATTTCATCAAGTCTTTGTCTCAATTTCTCCAAATCAAATTTAAGCGAATTTTCTTCACATAATTCCTTTTGTAATATAGCGAAAGAAAGGTCAAAAAAACCAAATTTGAAGAAGATTTTTTTATATATATTTATCAATTTTTTTGTTTTTTCTTTGAAAAAATCGAATTCCGAATTCAAATTTTTGCAAAAATTATCAAATTTCTTCAAAAAAATATATTCCCCGACAAGCTTTAATTTGGTCTTGTTTTTCATATTTAATTATATTGTCAAAAACAAAAAATTATACAAAAAAAGTGGAATAACTCCACCTTTTTATCAAAGCAAAATACACAAAACTCCGCCTTTACCTTCGTTTATTATTCTTCCCAAAGTCTTTTTCATTTTTCTCTGAGCATCAACAGGCATCATCAAAATTTTTGATGAGATGTTGTCATCAACAAGAGATGACAAACTCTTGCCCAAAAGATTTGTTTCCCAAATTCCTTCTGGATTTTCTTCAAATTTTTGATTTAAATAATCAACAAGGTCTTGACTTTGAGTCTCTGTGCCCACAAGTGGAGTCACTTCTGTTTCTACATCCACTTTTATGATATGCAAACTTGGAGCCGATGCCTTTATCTTGACTCCATATCTTCCACCTTGCTTAACCACTTCTGGCGATTGCACAGCATAATCATCTTTTGATGGCACAACAATTCCATAACCCGTTTCCTCAACTTGAGCAAGTGCATCCTTGATTTTGTCATATTGTGTTTTTGCAACTGATAAGTTTTTGATATAAGAGACAAGCTCGTAGTCATCATTGATTGCAAAGCCACATTCGTTTGATAAAACCTTATAGAACAAATCTTCCTTTGGAATGATATTGAATTTAATCACACCATCTCCAGTAAGAACAGTTGAATATGTGATTGGAGAGAAGTTTTCACTTGTTTCAAAAACAATACTTTCCTTTCTTATATCGCCAATTTTTCTGATTCCGGAAGCAAATTTTTTGATTTCGCAAACGATTTCTCCGATAATTGGATTTGAGAAAGACAATGCTTGAAGCCACTTTGGCATATCGACAGTAATTTTTGAAACAGGAAATTCCATAAGCAGTTTTTCAAAAATTTTGTCAATATCACTTTCCTTCATATCAGCAATATTCACAGGCAAAACTTGAGCAGAATATTTTTCCGACAAACTTGTCGCAAGTCTTTTGCTGTCCGCCCCACCCGGATTTTTTGTGTTAAGCAAAATCACAAAAGGTTTTCCGCTCTTTTTCATTTGATTGACAACTTTCTCTTCCGCTGAAACATAATTTGTTCTGTCAATATCAGTCACAGAACCGTCTGTGGTGACAACAATTCCAATTGTAGAGTGGTCATCAATAACTTTCTTTGTCCCAAGCTCTGCTGCATCCTCAAAAGGCATTTCTTTGTCACTCCAAGGTGTTTTGACAAGTCTTGGTTTTCCGTCTTCAGTTGTTCCAGCAACTCCCGGAATAAGATATCCAACACAATCGATAAGTCTCACTTTCATTTTGACATTGTCAAAAACTGAAATCTCAACCGCTTCGTTTGGAACAAACTTTGGTTGGGTCGTCATAACAGTTTTTCCATCTGCACTTTGTGGGAGTTCGTCAACAGCACGAAGTTTGGAATTTTCATCCTTTATATTTGGCAAAACAAGCTTATTCATAAATTGCGAAATAAAAGTTGATTTTCCCACTCTGACAGGACCAACAACCCCAAGATAGATATCTCCATTTGTCCTTTTTGATATATCTTCATATAATTGAAATTTTTCCATTATTCTCCTCCAAGATAGAATATTTTATGTTTATCCCATCTTGTTTAGAACAATCATTAAAAAAATCTGCACTAGGCAGATTTCTTTGTTTTATATTTCTTTTTTGTTATATCAAAACTTATGTCAATAAGTGTCTTCAAAATTTGTTCGTCAACTTCATCCAAAACAATTGAAAGCCAGTGATTTTTGTTCATATGATAAGAAGGATAAACTCCCTTTTCTTGCAGAAATGAGTTTCTCAAAAGCACATCACATTTCACTCCCACCGTCCAAACTTTTCCTTTGGATTTTATGCCAAGTTTTTCTGCTTCAATTTCCATAAAAATCACAAACCATTTTTTGTTGTCGTTGTGTCTGAAAACTGAAATTTCCGGAAACTTGTCAAACGGAAAATCTTCCTTGCATCCATATTCACCGCTAATATACTCGACAAGTTTATTTTTGTTCATTATCCTTTTCTTCTCCAATAGGTTTTTCTTCGGCAGGTTTTTCTGTTTCTTCTGCTATGTTTTGTTCCGTAGCCTCTTCTTCCGTTTTGTTTTCTTCTACATTTTTCTTTTTGCCTGAAAGTTTTTCTCTGAAATTGATTTCATTCTCAACACCCTTAGCGAGTCTTTGGATGTTTCCTCTGTGCATAAAGATGAGAAACAAGAAGTTTAGCCAAATCAAAATTATAAGTGGAATTCTGAATTGCCATGGAGTCCTTAAGCAGAAGAACACAGTTGCACAAGTGCTCATACTAACACAAAATCCCAAAGTGATTAAAAATGCATATTTCACAAAAAGGAAAAGAATAAAGCATGCGACAAAAGCAATAAGTGTCATCCACCAAAATGTTGGGTGAAACAAAAACATTCCAAATGTGCAAGCGACTCCCTTGCCACCTTTAAATTTGAATATCACAGGGAAACAGTGTCCCACAATCACAGCAAGAGCAACAGAAAAATATGCAATATCTCCAAAGCCTGCTTCCATTCTTTCAAACAAGAAGTAGCATATAAGTGCAGGAACACCTGACTTTATCGCCTCAAAGATCAGTGTCAAAAGTGCTTCACCAAGGTTTCTTGTCCTGAGCATATTCATTGTGCCAGGATTCTTGCTTCCCACCTTTGTGATATCTTTCCCGCTGAATGCTTTCGAAAAAATCCTTGCAAAATTTATATTTCCAATAAAATATCCAATAACAATTGCAAGACACATAAAAAGTGCAAGTTTTATCATTCTTCCTCCTTACCTTTGAAAACAAGTTCGATTGGAGTGCCTGAGAAATCCACTTTCTCTCTCAGTTTGTTTTCAAGATATCTCTCATATGAAAAGCCAATAATTTGTGGATCTTTGCAGAAAAACACAAATTTTGGTGGGTTTGTGCTTGGTTGTGTGACAAACAAGATTTTGCCCTTTCTACCTTTTTTTGATGGTGGTTCAAAATTGAGAATTGCATCATGCAAAATGTCATTCAAGATGCCTGTCGAAATTCTTCTTGAAGCATTTTCATAGACTTTGTCCACTTCTTCCATTATTGAAGAAAGTCCCGTTCCGGTAAGAGCAGACACAAAGACAACTTTAAAATAGTCCATAAATGACAATTTTTCTTGCAGAATTTTGGTAAATTCTGGTTTTGTCATTGTCTTTTCATCCCATTTGTTTACCACAACAACATTTGCCTTTTTAGCTTCGTGAACATATCCGGCGATGCGGACATCTTGCTCAGAGATTTCTTTTGTGGCATCAATCACAATCAAAACGACATCACTCATTTCGATTGCAGACATACTTCTAAGCACAGAATAACCTTCAACAGATTGTTTTTCGACCGATCTTTGTCTTCTTAGTCCTGCTGTGTCAATCAAAAAGTAGTCTTTCTTGTTGCATTTAAATGGCACAACAACACTATCTCTTGTTGTTCCTTCAACATCAGAGACAACAACTCTCTTTTTGCCTAAAAGTCTGTTTATAAGCGAACTTTTCCCCACATTTGGTCTGCCAACAAGGCTGATTTTGATTCCATCAACTTCTGCTTCTGTGGCATCTTCTGGGAAAAGTGCAACAACACTGTCAAGCACATCTCCAATTCCTTTGCTTTGAGTGCAAGAAATTGGCATAGGTTCTCCAAGCCCCAAAGAATAGAAATCATACAAAGTCGAGGTGTCAAAATTGTCAAGTTTGTTTACAACAAGCACAACTGGCACATTTTGCTTTCTAAGTAATCTTGCAACATCTTCATCTGCTTGAGTCACTCCCGTCTTTCCATCAACAACAAAAACAATCACAGTTGCATTTTCAATGGCAAGATAAACTTGCTCTATGATTTCTTTTTGAAAAACATCTTCACTAGAAAGTTCAACTCCACCTGTGTCAACAATGGTAAACTTTTGCCCACACCATTCTGCATCGGCATAAATCCTGTCACGAGTCACTCCCGCAACATCATCAACAATACTAATTCTTTTGCCACAAATCTTATTGAAAAAAGTTGATTTTCCAACATTCGCACGGCCAACAATTGCTACTATAGGTTTCATATAATATAAATATATCATAAAGCCAAAAAATTATCAAATATTTAACTAACAAACATTACACTAAAAATTTTTGTCACAATCTCCACCGCAGTCACCATTACACGAAACACAACCTTTTTGCTTTTTGGCAAATTTTTTCAAAATCACAAAAACACAAGAAAAAACAACAGCAATTGCAAAAACAAATATTATAACCTTCCAAAATCCAAAAATCTCTACTGCAAAGATGCCATTATACAAGAAAAGTGAAACAATGTATGCCACAAGAAATTGCATTAAAACTGCAATAAAAGTCCACTTTTTGCCCACTTCACTTCTCAGCATTAAAACTGAAGACAAGCACGGAACATATAAAACAGCAAATGATAAAAAACTTACTGCACTTGCTATGGATCCAAAATAAATTGGATTTGATGGATTTAAAACAGAATTTGAAATCTCACTTGAAAGTCCAGAACTCACACCATTGAAAAGAGCAATAAGACTGACAATCACTTCTTTTGCAACAAACCCGCCAAGCAAAACAGAGACAGCACCACTTTTCCCAAAACCAAGTGGCAAAAAAATTGGAGCAATCAGGCTTGCAATTGTGTTTAGGATGCTTTTATCACTTGCAACACCAACATATTGAAAAGAAAAACTAAACGAGCTCAAAACAAAAAGCACAACATTCACACAAATGAGTATTGATGCAATTTTTTTAAGAAATTCTTTCGTGTTTTTATATAAAAAATACAAAGTTTTCTTGAAAGACACAAGTCGATATTCAGGAAATTCAATAACAAAAGTTTGCTCTGTATTTTTCAAAAAATGTTTATCCAAAAATCCGCACACAACAAGCGAAATGACAAGCCCAAGCAGATACATAAGAAAAATCACAAAGACATTTGCTCTTCCAAAAAATGCTGTCCCCAAAACCATATAAATGGGAATTTTTGCGGAGCAACTTTGATATGGGCACACAA
>CAMOEU010000025.1 GCA_946612575.1 uncultured Clostridia bacterium | reverse complement strand
TTTAAATTTATAATAAAAAAACTGACTTTAAAAGTCAGTTTTATTTTGTAATTGGAGTTTTTAAATTTTGAAGTCCATTTTGAATAGTACATTCATTTATACACTTTACGAATGCACTTGTATATTTTTTCTTTTCATCTTTATCAATATAATCAGTATCACCATAATTTGCAATCTCTCCAAAGAAGAATTCAAAATCAGGCAAAACGATTTCTCTTTTGTTTTCTTTTGCCATCTTATACATTGATACGCTAACTTGTCTATCTATAAGTGTGTTTACCTGTCTAATAAATATATTGTATTCTTTTGCTTTGTTTTCTGCAAGAGCAACCAGAGCAAATTCTGTTGTTGTGATAGTCATACAAGGTTCATCTGCGTTACACATTTTTGGAACATAATTTAAAAGTGTAACCAAAAGTGCAGGTTCAAGATTTGGATTTACTTTCATTGTATGGGTTGTTGTTATCTTAACAAGCATTGGTTTGCCATTTTTATCAGTTGAGGTAGATAATTTTTTTAATAAAAGTAGTTCTTCTTTGTAATTTCCGATTTCCATACTTACCTCCATTATAGTCTATTTTTATGCTCACATTATAGCACGAGTTTTGTGATTTGTAAATAGGCTTTTTGCAATTTTTTTGAATATTTTCCTGCTTTATGCCAAACATTGATAGTGAATATGGGGTTTTCTAAGGCAAAATTTGGTGTTGGAGCGGTCGTCTTGCTTGTGTCTGGGGTGATTTGCAAAATCTTGGGAGCATTTTTCAGACTTCCACTCACAAACCTTTTGGGATTTGAAGGAATTGGTGTTTTTCAGATGATTATGACACTATATTCTTTTTCGCTTGTGCTCACAAGTGGTGGGGTGTGCACGACTATGGCAAAACTTGTTTCTTCAGCCCTTGCAAGACAGAAGTATGAGAAAATCTCGACATATTTTTTCAGAGCGATTCTGATTGGTGTGGGAAGCGGACTTGTTGTGGGAATCTTGTTTGCTGTGCTTGGAAGATATGTTTGTGATTTGCAAAAAATCGAACAAAACAAAAGCTATTTATTGTTTTTGATTCTGCTGCCAGCCGGTGCGGTGATTTCGGCAATAAGGGGTTATTTTCAAGGTTATGGAATGATGATGCCCACTGCAATAAGTCAAATTGTGGAGCAAGTGACCAAATTTGCTTTTGGACTTTTGTTTGCTTTTTTGTTTGGAAAGACAGGCACTGCAGGTGGGGTGTTTGGAGCTTTCTTTGGAATTGTTTTGAGCGAGATTGTCACCACCGTTTTGCTTTTTGTTTGGTTTGGGTTAAAAAGAGAAAAAGTGTCTTTCAGACAAACTGTTTTTGAAGACAAAAGAGAATTTGACAAAACAAATTTTCTTCTTGTGATTTCGGCTTCAATCATTCCGCTCACAAAAGCTTTTGATGGGCTTGTTGTTGTGCCAAGGCTTATGGCAGCAGGATTTTCAAACGAACTTGCCGTAAGACTTTTTGGACTTGAAAGTGGGGTTGTGTCGGCAATCTTAAACTTGCCACTTGTGTTTTCTGTCGCAATAACAACAGCAATTTTGCCAAATGTGTCTTATGCAGTTTCTTCTGGTGCTTCAAGCAGAAAAACAATCGAAAAGGGACTCAAACTTCTGCTTTATTCAATTTTGCCGTCTGTGTTTGGGCTTGTGGCAATTTCAAACCAACTTTTGCCGCTTTGTTATGGTGGACTGGATGAAAGCTCGATTGGTATAGTTTTCAATATGATGCTTTTTGAAGGATTTTTCACTGTGCTTTTTGCTGTTATGCAGTTTTTGTTAGTAATTTTGCAGGCAAATGGAAAATTGAAGTTTATTGTTTTGGTGGAAATTATCGCTGGAATCGTGAAAATGCTTTTGACGATATTTCTTACTTCAATTTCAAGCATAAACATCTATGCTTTGATTTTGGGCAACATTGTTATGGCAGCAATTTTGTGTGTCGGATTTTTGATTGAGTGCAAGAAAATTTCAAATTTCAGTCTTGATTTTTCTGATTTGTTTGTGATGATGTTTTCCACTGTTTGTATGTTCTATTTGGTGTTTGCTTTTTTGAAATCGCCAAAGTTTGGTGCTGTTGTGGATATCCTTGTTTCAGTGCTCTTGGGAGTGTTTGTGTATGTTGTGTTTTGCATTCCGTTTGAGATAAAACTTTTGCCAAAGAAAAGGAGAGTCAAAAAAGTATGAACAAATCAGAGTTTGTCGATCTTCTTTGCAAAAAGTCTGGAATAAAAAAGAATGACTGTGACATCATTCTTGAAACTGCAAAAAATATTATTTTGGATGTATGCTCAAAAGGCGGTGAGATTGTCTTTCGTGGGTTTGGAAAAGTCAAGTCCAAAAACAGAGATTCTCACAGATGCATAAATCCGCAAACAAAGAGAGTTTATTATTCAAAATCAAAAAAGTTTGTCTTTTTTAAGGGGACAAAGAATCTTCTTTGATTTGTTTGAAAATTGACTGCAAATTGTGATATATTGTTTGTATGAAAATTAGGGAAGTTGATTTTGGAGAAAATCCAATTATGCTCGCACCTATGGCAGGTGTTTCTGATGTGGGATTCAGGGCGGTTTGTTCTTCTTTTGGTGCTGATGCAACAGTCACCGAAATGCTTTCTGCACGGGCAATGCAGCATAATCCAAAAAAGACAGAGTTTTTGACACTTTCTACAGAATTTGAAAAAATCAAAATTGCACAGATATTTGGCCACGAGCCTGACTATATGCAAAAGGCTGTTAAAAATCCACTGCTTGAAAAATATGATAGTTTTGATATAAATATGGGGTGTCCGGCTCCAAAGATTGTCAAAAATGGCGAAGGCTCGGCACTTATGGACAACTTGCCACTTGCAAGCAAAATTATTGCAGCGGTCAAACAATCTACAACAAAACCTGTTTCTGTCAAGTTTAGAAAAGGGAAGTCCACAGAAAATTTCGTCGAGTTTGGCAGAATGTGTCAAGAAGCAGGTGCTGACTTTGTCACTTTCCATGCAAGAACTGTCGAACAAGGGTATTCCGGAAAAGCAGATTATGAGGCGATCGCAACATTGAAATCAAAACTATCTATTCCGGTTGTTGGAAACGGAGATGTTGTTGACAAACAGAGCCTTGAAAGACTTAGACAAACCGGTGTTGATGGGGTTATGATTGGCCGCGGAGCACAGGGCAAACCTTGGATTTTTGCCGAACTTAAGGGGATTGAAACTAAAGTTGATAAATATGAAGTTGTTAAAAAACATATTGAGATTTTGAGAGAATATTTTGATGAAAATTGGCTGAAGCTTTACATAAGAAAACATCTTCTTTGGTATGCAAAAGATTTGCCTACAACATCACAAATTAGACTTAAACTTGCCACTTGTGATGACATTGATTTGTGCCTTGAACTTCTGAAAAGTGAGTTTGAAAAATATTAGTTTAAATTGTAATTTGTTTTGAAAAACAAACGGAATTGTTGTAAAATACTATTACAAGGGAAAATTATGATTAAAACAATTAGAGATTTTAAAGATTTGAAAGGGAAAAAGGTTTTGCTTAGGGCAGATTTCAATGTGCCTTTGGATGCCTATGGTGATATTCTTGATGACACAAGAATCAGAGAAGAAATCCCTACAATAAAATATCTTATTGACCGTGGTGCAAAAGTTATTATTTGCTCTCATCTTGGAAGACCAAAAGGATATGACAAATTTTTGTCACTTTTTCCTGTTGCTACAAATTTGATGAAGTATTTTCCAAACAAAGTCAGATTTTGTGACAAGACATCTGTCAAAGATGTAAAAAGCTGGTTTCCAAGAATGGACGAAGGCGACATTCTTGTTATGGAAAACTTGAGATTTGACCCAAGAGAAGAAGAAAACGATCCTACTTTTGTAAACGAACTTGCTTCTCTTGCTGACTATTATGTCAACGATGCATTTGGCACTTGTCACAGAAAACATGCTTCCACTTATGGAGTTGCAGTGAAATTGCCTTCTGCAATTGGCTTTTTGGTGGAAAAAGAACTTAAGATTTTTTCTAAAGCAATAGAAAGACCAATTCATCCATATGTTGCGGTGTTTGGTGGAGCAAAAATCGCTGACAAACTTGCAGTTTTGGAAAGTGCAATCAAAAAGGCAGACACAATTCTTATTGGTGGTGGAATGGCATACACATTCTTGCTTGCACAAGGGTATGTTGTTGGAAAGTCAATAGTTTCACTTGAAAACATTCAAAAAGCAAGAGACATTCTTAAAGGTGCCCACGAAAATGGTGTGAAGGTTGTTTTGCCTGTTGACCACATTGTTTTGAAACCTGATGGAAAAGTTGTTAAAACTAAAGAAATTGAAAGTGAGGATGTTGGGCTTGATATTGGGCCAGAAACCATAAAACTTTTCGAAACTGAAATTGCAAAAGCAAAACAAATCATTTGGAATGGACCACTTGGAAAATATGAAGATGCAAGATTCAGAAAAGGCACTTTGAAAGTTGCAAAAGCAATTGCAAAAAGTGATGCATATTCAATTGTAGGTGGTGGAGACAGTGTTAGTGCTGTCAATATGTGCGGAGTTGCGAGCAAAATAAGTTATATTTCCACAGGTGGTGGAGCAAGTTTGAAACTTATGGAAGGGAAAATGTTGCCAGCAATCGAAGTCATAGACCAAGTAAAATAGGAGATTTTATGAAAAAAATTATTATCGGAAATTTCAAAATGAACACAGTTCCTAGTGAGTTTAAGCCATATGCAATGACACTTGCGACAAAAATTAAGGGGACAAAAAACGAAGTTGTTATTTGTCCACCATTCACACATTTGTCTATGGCAAGAGAAATTCTTTCTGGGACACAAGTTTTGTATGGAGCACAAAATTTGGCTGAAGAAGAAAGAGGTGAATTTACAGGCGAAATCAGTGCAAGCATGCTTAAAGATTTGGGCACTTCATATGTTATTGTTGGACATTCTGAAAGAAGAGGAAAGTTTAAAGAAACAGATAAAGTTGTAAACAAAAAAATCAAAACAGCACTTGCAAATGGGATTAAAGTTGTGCTTTGTGTTGGAGAAAATCTTCAAACAAAAACAAGCAAACAAGCGAATGCTTTTGTGAGAAAACAACTTGAAGAAGCTCTTCGTGGACTTTTTGAAAACGAACTTGAATCAGTTGTTGTTGCTTACGAGCCAATTTGGGCTTCTGGCACAGGAAAAGCAATTTCAAACAAAGATATTGTCAAGATGGTTGAAACAATCAGAAACTTTGTTGGAGAACTTTATTCTGAAAAAGCTGGCAAAAACTTGAATGTTTTGTATGGCGGAAGTGTCAGCCTTTCAAATTACAAAAAAATTATGTCAATTGACTGTATTGATGGTGTTGTCATCGGTGGAGCAAGTCTTGATGTTGACAATTTTGCACTTATCTGCAAAGAAAAATACTAAAAAAGGATGTTTATGAGTCATATTGCACTTTACAGAAAATATAGACCAAAGACTTTTGAAGAAGTTATTGGGCAAGACCACATAACAAAAACTCTTCAAAATCAAATTGAAAACAATCAAATTGGTCATGCATATTTGTTTACTGGGTCTCGTGGAACGGGAAAGACTTCCATCGCAAAAATTTTTGCAAAGTCAGTAAATTGTTTAAGTCCGGTTCATGGCTCGGCTTGCGGGAAATGTGAAAACTGCATTCGTCTTGAGCAAGAAAACGACATAAACATCATCGAAATTGATGCTGCATCAAACAATAAAGTTGATGATATAAGAGAAATTAGAGACAAAGTCAAATTTATGCCTGTTGGGGCAAAGTATAAAGTTTATATCATCGATGAAGTGCATATGCTTTCAGATAGTGCTTTCAATGCACTTTTGAAAACTTTGGAAGAACCACCATCATATGTCATTTTTGTTTTGGCAACAACAGAAGTTCACAAACTTCCACAGACAATTTTGTCAAGGTGTGTAAGATTTGATTTCAGACTTGTTTCGACAGAACTTTTGTGCAAACATCTCTCAAAAGTTTTTGACAAAGAAAACATAAAATATGATGACGAAAGTCTCAAGATTATTGCTGCGGCAGGAGAAGGAAGTGTCAGAGACACACTTTCAATTGCAGATTCGATTGCTTCATATTGTCAAAACAACATCACAAAAGAGAAAACACTTTCTGTGCTTGGCACAACTGACCATGCACTTGTTGTAAACTTTTTTGACAAGATTCAAGATAAGGATGTCGGTGGAGTGCTTGCACTTATTGACCAAATTGAAAAAGAAGGCAAAAATTTGGCTGTTTTTGCAAAAGACTTGTCAAAACATTCAAGAAATTTGCTTGTTTGCAAATCTTGCAAGAATGCAAATGAAATCTTGAATTTGACAGATGATTTGCTTGCTATGTATCAAACACAAGCAGAAAAATTTGAAGAAAAAGACCTTATAAGATATATGCAAGTTTTCTCAAGTGCGGAGAGTGAACTTAGATACACACTTTCAGTTAGACTCTTGCTTGAAACGACTTGCCTTACTGCAATGCTTGGGCTTGATGTAAAAAAAAACTGAAAATTGAGAAAGATTTGACAAAACTTTCAGCAAACAATGTTTGGGGAAAGGTTGTGCTATACCTTAAAGAACATAAAAAAGTTGCACTTCATGTTGCTTGTGGCGACATTACAAATGCAAAAATTGAAGAAGACAATTTGGTGATAAGATCAAGTGATGACTTTTTGATTGATGTTTTGGAAAATGGCAGAAAAGATATTGAAAGTGCAATTCGCTGGCAAGGGCTTGACTTGAAGTTTAAAGTTCAAAAATTTGAAAGCGGAGAGCAAAAAATAAACAAAGATATCAAAAATCTTAAAAACTTTTTTGGAAATAAGGTTTTTGTTGAGGACTAAAAGGAGATTATTATGGGATACGGATTTGGCGGCGGCTTTGGCGGCGGAAATATGCAAGCTCTTATGAGACAAGCACAAAAAATGCAAGAAGATATGAAGAGAATTAGAGAAGAAATCGATAGCACAGAATACACATCTTCTGTTGGTGGCGGAATGGTTGAAGTGACAATGTATGGAAACAAAACAGTGAAAAATGTCAAAATCAAACCTGAAGTTGTTGATCCAGATGATGTTGAGATGCTTGAAGATTTGATTGCATCTGCTGTTGGGGATGCATTAAACAAAATTGCAGAAGATGAAAAGGCAAAATTGCCAAATTTGGGAATGTAGAATATGTTTGATGAACCTATTGAAAGACTTGTAGAATATTTCAGAAGTTTGCCGGGTGTAGGTAAAAAGACGGCAGAAAGATATGTTTTTCACATTTTGGAAGGCAGTGAAGAAACGGCAAAAAACTTTGCACAATCCATTTTGGATGTGAAACAAAAGGTTAAACTTTGCAGCGAATGTGGAAACTATTGCACGACAGATGTTTGTTCGATTTGCAAGAAGAGAAATCCAAAAGTGATTTGTGTTGTGCAAGAGCCAAAAGATATTGTTTCTATGGAAAAAGTTAAATCTTTTGACGGTGTTTATCATGTGCTTTTTGGATGCATAAATCCACTTGAAAACAAAGGACCAAATGATATTCGAATTAAAGAACTTCTCTCTCGTGTGAGCAAAAACGGAGTTCAGGAAGTGATTATGGCGACAAATCCAGATGTGGAAGGAGAAGCCACAGCAATGTATGTTGCAAAAATTTTGAAACCACTTGGGGTGAAGGTGACAAGACTTGCTCAAGGTATTGCAATGGGCAGCAATATTGAATTTGCTGATGAAATCACACTTGAAAAAGCCCTAAGACAAAGACAAGAATTATAATAAAAAAACGGCTCTCAGCCGTCTTTTTTTATGTTAGTTTCTTTTTTTAAATGTTATTTTTAGTATTTATTAATAATCCATTTGCCTTTACATACACAGAATTTAGGTATGGTGTTATCATTACATCAATTTTTGTATCACCAATTATTGTTGAGAGAAAATTTGGTGTGAAGTTTACAAAAGTGGTTTCTTTATCATAAATTTTCCCATCAATTCTTAGAGTAT
>CAMOEU010000024.1 GCA_946612575.1 uncultured Clostridia bacterium | reverse complement strand
AAAACTTGTGGAAGATGGTCAAAACGGTTATTCTATATATAGTTATAAAGACTGGGGGCAGAACAACTATGCCGTTTTGCATAATGGAAAAGAATATGAAATAACTTTTTTCAATACTTTTATCAAGGACAAGGACACAACAACGGATGATTTTTTTGTTTCAGACGACGGACTTATTTATGTGAAAGTGCCAAAAGACAAGTTTTTTGCACTTGGTGACAATCGTGGGCATAGTAGCGATAGCACAGAAAATGGATTTTATTCTGTTTCAAACATAGATGGTGTTGTGGAAATTGTTGTTTACAATCACAATTTTGCAAATAGACTTTGGGAAGTGGTTAAATTCTATTTTAGTGAAGCTGAGAAATTTTTTGCAAGATAATTGATTTTTGTTCGTAAATTGTTTGGAATTATCGAATTTATATGCTATTATTAAAGTAGCATTAATGATGCGAAAAATTTAGAAAAGGAGAAAATTATGAACAAAGGCGAATTTGTAAAAGCAGTTGCAGAACAAGCTAATTGCACACAAAAAGATGCAGGTATCGTTTTCGATGCTGTAGTTGACACAATCGTTGCACAACTTAAGAAAGGAGAAAAGATCACAATCCCAGGATTTGGTTCTTACGAACTTGTTAAGAAAGCAGCAGCTACAAAAATCAACCCAGCTACAAAGAAACCAATCAAGGTTCCTGCTCACAAAGTTCCAAAATTCAAATTTGGTAAAAGCTTTGCTGCAAACTTTAACAACTAATTTATAAAGAAAAATTCCAGATTTATTCTGGAATTTTTTGTTTTATAAATTCAATTCTTTTTCAAGGTCAATAATTATATATCCTTGTGGCAAATTGCACACAGGGCATGTTTTGAAGCCTTCTTTTGCTGTTTTTGAATATCCGCAAGAAGAACATTTCCATTTTGTTGGGGATTGCCTTTTGTATAATTTGTTTGAAGAAAAAAGTTTTCCGAGATAGTCAAGAATTTTGTAGTGACTTTCTTCTATCTTTGCAATTTCTTCAAAACTTTTGGCAATATCCAAAAATCCTTCATCCTTTGCAATTCTTGCAAAACTTGGATAAATGTTTTGAGCTTCTGAAATTTCGTTTTTGCTTTCTTCAATAAGACTTGTTTTCAGGTCGGGAAGTTCAAACGGAAAACCTGCTTCAATGGGAATGTTTCTTACATTTCCAGAATTTTTTGTTATGTGGTCATAAAAAACCTTTGCATGTGCCATTTCATTTTTAGCCAAAGTTTTTAATGTGTCAGACAAAAATTGCATCTGTTCTTGAAGTGCCATTTTTGACATAAATTGATATCTTGCACCTTCCTGACATTCTCCGGCAAAAGCACGGGCAAGATTTGTTTTTGTTTTGCTTTGATTGAAATCCATATAATTCTCCTTTATGCAAATTTATTATTGACTAGTTTTTTGTGATTAAACATTTGATTTTTTTTCTTTTTTTGTTTAGAATATAACTATATTTAGGAGATTGTATGTTTTACGGAGATAAAGGTAAACCAAGCGACTACAAAACCTTGAGATACAACTATGATGTTTTGGTTGATAATGAAAAAATGACTTTGACAAAACTTGCTAACAGATTGCATTTCTTTAGCATTGTTTTTGACGGCAAAATCAACGACATCGAAACTGTTTATGACACTTCAAACAATCTTTTGACAGGCTCTGGGCTTATCATAAGAAAAAGATGCACGGCAGAAAGAAATTATTTTTCTCTTGTGAGAATAAACAGTGTCAAGTCTTCAAGAAATCACGAAAGAAAAGAGTTTTTGGGCGAATGTGATAAAAATGACCAACCAAGTGACTTCCCTGTGCAAATTGCAGACAGAATCAATGAGATTTTTTCAAATGTGTTTACAATCAATTTGGTGGATATTATCAAACACTGCACTCCATACATAACAACTCACATCAAGGGAAACAGATATAAGATTATCAGCGGGACTGGTTATTCTGCAGAGATGTCTTTTGAGACTTTTAAAGTTAAAAACTTTAGAAACGGCAAAAGTGCTGTTTTGAGAAACTTTTCAATTGCTTTCGAACTTGATCCAGATTTTGAAAAAGAAAGAGAGCAAATACTTGAAACAATAGATAGGTATTGCAAAGAACTTGTCCTCCTTGACAGAAACAATTTTGAAATTTCAGAGGTTGCAGTCAAAACAAGAATTCCTAAGGTGACTGCAGATCAAAATAATGCAAAAGGAAAGAAAAATAAAAAGGAAACAGCAGAAAACGAACAAAACGAAAATGAAGGTTAAAAACCTTCTTTTTTATTTCAATTTTGCATATAGTAATCTGTGAAGAAAAAAGAGTTAAGTTTTTCCACAAAACTGTGCTATGGAATTGGAAATTTGGGTTATGGGGCGACAGGACAAACTGTTTCTTCTTTTATTATGTTTTTTGCCACGAGTGTTATGGGGCTTTCAGGGGCACTTGTTGGAGTTATTATTGCAATAACTTCGCTTTGGGATGGAATTTCTGATCCGCTTGTGGGTTTTTTGTCAGATAGGACCAAAAGCAAAATGTTTGGCAGGCGGCTTGGACATATGATTTTTGCATCCATTTTTTTGGCGATAAACAATGTGCTTTTGTGGAGTGCACCAATTGGTGCAGAAAAAAGTCTGCTTGCATTTTGGCTTTTGTTTTTTCTTTTGACTCAGGAAACTTTCAACACATTTTTTGCAACTCCATATGCAGCACTTTGCATTGACATTGCTCCAGACTATAACGACCAAACAAATATGCAAGGTTTCAAAACCGTGTTCAGCATTTTTGGAATGATTTTGCCAAGTGTGCTTATGTCTGTTTTTATGCCAGGCGGAAGTGGTCAATTTGATAAAAATGGCTATGTAAACATTGCAATTGTAAACTCTGCAATAATCATTTTATGTGGAATTATTTCCGTTTTTGGAACCTTCAAAAGGGCAAGACAAATGCCAAATTTTTTGATTCCGGATGCAAAAAAATCACAAAAAAGTGGATTTAAACACATTTTGAAAGGTTATATTGATACTTTCAAAAAGAAGGATTTCAGAGTGGTTATGCTTGGATATTCTGTTTGTCTTATTGCTATGGTGTTTATTTCCTCTGTTGGGATGCATTTGTTTACTTTTTGTTATCATTTTTCTGGGTTTCAAATTTCCTGTCTTATGATTTGTCTTTTTGGTGGAGCGATTTTGTCACAACTTATTTGGGTGAATGTTGTGAAAAAATATGACAAAAAAAAGACACTTATTTTTGCTCTTTCGATTTTGCTTTTTGGAATTGGACTTGTTTGCACAACATTTCTTTTCAGAAATTACTGCCTGTGTGACACTATGTTTTATATCTGCATTCCTTGTCTGTTTGTCTGCGGAATTGGTGCTGGAGCTTTGTATTCTTTGCCACATTCAATGTATGCAGATGTTGTCACAATGGAACAAATCAAAACGGGACAAAACAATGCCGGAAGATATACAGGCTATTACACATTCACATACAATTTTTCAAATTCAATTGCACTTCTTTTTATTGGAGTCTTGCTTCAGGTGATTGGTTTTGATTCTTCTGCACCTGTTCAGACACTGCAAGTTCAGGCAGGACTTGGAAAAGTGGTTTTTCTTGGAAGTGCAATTGCACTTGCTGTTGCGATTTTGATTTTTTCTGAATATGGCATAAAGCGAGCAGATGTTCTGAAAGTTCAAATCAGGGAAAATGAGCGAGGCGATAAGCCTGTTTAGATTGCTATTTGTTTGACTTTTTGTTTGAAAAAATTGTATTATAAAAACGGAGGAAAAAAGTATGTATATGACTTATATTTGGCTTACAATCCTTGTTTTGTTTGTTATTATCGAGCTTATTGATGCAGGGACACTTGTGAGCATTTGGTTTTCATTTGGAGCAATTATTCCGCTTCTTATGACAATATATCAAACAAATGCGGTTTGGTATATAATTTTGCAAGTTGTCGTTTTTGGGCTTGTCAGCACATTCTCAATCTTGTATTTGAGAAAATTTGCGAAAAAGGCACTTTTTAAAAACAGCAAAGAGACAACAAACCTTGATATGTATTTGGGGAAGGAACTCAAAATCTTGAAAGTTGATGACGAAAAAGCTGTTGCAAAGCTTAATGGTGTTGAATACAACATTAGTGGCGAAGATGAAGAAGAAAAATTTGAAGTTGGAGAAAAAGTTTCAATTGTCAAATTTTCTGGAAACAAAATCATCGTAAAAAAAGTAATTGTAAAGGAGTAGGAAAATGGTAGGAATTATTATTGCAGTTTCATTGGTTGCTGTTGCACTTATAGTTTTGGGATTCAGCATAAAAGTTGTTCATCAAGCAAGCACAGTTGTTGTTGAGAGATTGGGAAAATATCACAAGACTCTTGAAACAGGAGTTCACTTTATTGTGCCTTTGGTTGACAGAATTTCAAAACCAATATCACTCAAAGAAAGGGTTGCGGATTTCAAACCACAACCAGTTATTACAAAAGATAATGTTACAATGCAAATTGATACAGTTGTTTATTTCCAAGTTACAGATGCAAAGCTCTTTACATATGGAGTTGAAAGACCATTAAATGCAATTGAAAACTTGACAGCAACAACACTTAGAAATATTGTTGGGGAACTCGAACTTGACGAGACTTTGACTTCTCGTGACACTGTAAATGCAAAAATGAGGAGCATCCTTGACGAAGCTACAGACCCATGGGGAATAAAAATAAACCGTGTCGAACTTAAAAACATTTTGCCTCCAAAAGACATTCAAGATGCAATGGAAAAGCAAATGAGAGCTGAAAGAGAAAGAAGAGAACAAATCCTTAGAGCAGAAGGCGAAAAGAAATCAAACATTCTTGTTGCGGAAGGAAGAAAACAAGCTGCCATTTTGGAAGCGGAAGGTGACAAGGCAAGCAAGATTTTGAATGCTGAAGCTGAAAAAGCAAAACTTATCGCAGAAGCAGAAGGTGCTGCAAAAGCTATCGAACTTGTAAACAAAGCAAATCCAAGTGCTGCATATGTCACACTTCAAGGATTTGAAGCTCTCAAAACTTTGGCAGATGGACAATCAACAAAAATTATTGTTCCAAGCGAAATTCAAAATGTTGCAGGGCTTCTTGCAAGTTTGAAAGAAACTGTTGTAGAAGAGAAAAAGAAGAAATAGGCATAAGCCTATTTTTTTTCTTTACAAAAAAACTTCAAAAATGGTATATTTTCTATATGAGCTTAAACAAAAATCTTGAGAAAAAACTTTACAATTTGAAAGACAGGTTGAAACAAATAGATGATGATTTGCTTTTGGAAGAAGTGCTTCTAGACAAGAAATTGACTATAAGACTTGAAAAAGAGAGAAAGCAAATTTTTCCTATTGTGCAAACTTTTGAGCAGTTTTTATGTGGAAATGAACTTTTGGAAGAAAAACTTGTGTCAATGATTGCTGATATTGACAGACAGATGCAAAGTGTGACAATTGAGATTATGCCAACTTCTTTTGGTGACGACAGGCTTGTTGGGCTATTGAAAAATGCCTACAAAAAGTTTTGTGAAAAAGAAGGTTTTTCTGTTGTTGAAAACAAAACAGGTCTTTGTGTCGATGGAAATGGAACCTATGATTTATTTGTAGGAGAAAATGGGTTGCACAAAAGCGGAAATTTAAAGGTTTATGTGACTGTTTATCCTTCTGTAAAAATGGAAGAAGTTTCATTTAAGGATGATGATATAAAAATTGAAACTTTTCATTCAAATGGTGCAGGTGGACAGAATGTAAATAAAGTTGAGACTGCAATAAAAGTTATTCACAAAAAGACTGGAATTTTTGCAACTTGTCAGGACGAGAGAAGTCAGTTTCAAAACAAGGAAAAAGCAATCAAAATCTTAAAAGAAAAAGTTTTCAAAAAGATTGAAAATGATTTTGAGAAAAAGCAAAAATTGCAAAAACAAAAATATCAATGCAAAGATCTTGTCAGGACATATGATTTTTCAAGTGGTGTTGCCGTTGATGCAAAAACAGGGCAAGAGTGCGAAATAGAAAAATTTAAAGAGGGAGAAATATCAAAGATATTGAAAAGCAGATTGATATAAAATGAGCGATTTTAAGACAAAAATTGATGTTGATACATCAAAAGTTGTGCTTTCAAGTGAGAGTATGACAAGAAAAACTGAAAAGTTTCTTACACAAACAAAATATATTTTGTCTGTGGATTTTTTTGTTTCTAAAATCGCAGAAGCTGTGCTTTTGAATTTTGACAGAATTTTTAGGAATGTTGAAAAAAGTGAATATTTGAAAGAAGAAAACTGTTTCAAGATTGAAACGACTGACAAAGCATTTGCTTTTTTGGTTAAGTTTGGTTTTCAAATTGAAAATCAAAATGACAAAGATATCGTTTTTTTTAGTTTTCTCGGTGCTGGAGATGACATAAGACAAAATGACACAAGAATAAAAAATTATCTTGCAAAAAACAAAGTGTTTTCCGTTTGGATTTCTCCAACATTAAGTTTGAATGAGAGTGTAAATCTGAGCAAATTGTATAGATTGTCAAACGGACATAATATAAACTTTCCTTTCCTGTCAAAAGAGCAACTTGAAATTGTCACAACAGAAGATGAAAATGTTGTTGTTCAGGGTGTTGCTGGAAGTGGAAAAACAAATGTTTGTATTGAAAAAATCATTTGGTCTGCATCAAAAAATTATGGTGGTAAAGTACTTTACACGACTTTTTCTCGAGGACTTTTGAATGATACAAAACTTAAAGTTGAGAGCTTTAAAGATTCGCTGATAGAGTTTGTTGATCACTTTGAAAAAGGAAATGTCATATTTTTGGGTGAAAACAAAAAGAAGGCTCTTGAGAATTATCTTGGCATCTTTCTTTTCACTGATGAAGATGATGTTTTACAGAAGCTTAAAAGAATAATTTCTTATATCGAGAACAAAGTGGATTATCTTTTGATTGAAGATATCTACAGGAAATATTTTGAAGAAAAATTGTTTTCGGATGAAGATTTTTTTGTAAAAAACTATCTTAATAACATAAAAAACCACCAAATTGCCGGAAAACTTTCCAAGATAAAAAATGTTTCAAATGAGATAATTTACAAGGAAATTTTTGGGCTTATCTTTGGAAGTTTTAAAGATGATTTTTCAAAAATTTTGAGCGAAAAGGAATATGTGGAACTAAGAAAAGACAGCTTTTCTGCATATGAGTGTGAAACGATTTATCAAATTGCTCTTGACTATCAAAAGTTTTTGAAAGAAAAAAATATGCTTGACAACAATCTTGCTTGCAGACAAATGCTTGGACAACTTTCAAAAATCCCAAGATACTCCATTGTTGTGGTTGATGAAGTTCAAGATTTCACTCAGATTGCACTTGTGCTTTTCAAAAATATTACACTAAAAATGTTTTGTGCTGGCGATGCACTTCAAATGATAAACCCATCATATTTTAGTTTTGGATACTTGAAAAATTTGTTGTTTGAAAAAGATGTGATTAATGTTTCAGAACTTAAAAACAACTATCGAAATGCAAACGAAATTCAAGAAATTATTGATGGACTTGAACAGATAAATATCAAAACATTTGGTGTGCATAATTTTATCTCTCAAGGCAAGGGCGTGGAAAACGACATTAAAGCAGAAATTGTGTATTGCAATTCATCGGCTTTTGTTGGTGAACTTGCAAAGAATAAATATGACAGTTTTACTGTTGTTGTGCCTACATTGGAGCAAAAGAACAAACTTAGACAGATTTTGAAAAATCAAGAAGTGCTAACTGTTTCTGAAATTAAAGGGCTTGAAAGAGATACAGTTTTGCTTTACAACATCCTAAGTGACAACGATCAAAAATGGGCATCGCTTGAAAGAATGGAAGTAAACAGAAAACAGGCAGATGAGAATTCGGTTTATAGATATTATTTCAATATGTTTTATGTTGGAGTTTCAAGAGCAAGGCAAAATTTGTTTGTTGTCGAAAACAAAAACATAAAAACAATGCGAAGTTTGTTTGAAAGATATTTTGATTGTCAAGATGTGAAGGGAACAATAAAGTCTCTAAACAAGATTGTTAGCAAAATTGAATATACACAGAACGAATATTTGCACAGGGTTGATGAATTCTTGAAGCACCAACAATATGAAAATGCAAGTTTTGCTGCGGACAAAATTGTTGATGACCTTGTCAGAACTCAAGAATTTATTAAAATAGGAATTTACAAAAACTATGTCCATTTTGGAAAATATCGTGAAGCTGGCATAAAGTTTTGGGAGAGTGGTCAAATTGAAGAAGCAAAAAAACAATTTACACTTTCCGGTGACAAGATTTT
>CAMOEU010000023.1 GCA_946612575.1 uncultured Clostridia bacterium | reverse complement strand
TCTTTGATTATTTTTTCTTGGTCGCCATCATCAATAATCGTGAAATTTTTGTCATATTCAGGCATTGCATCAATTTCGTTTCTCAAAATTCTTACACACATTGAGTGGAAAGTCGAGATCCAAATGTTTTGGTTTGTCATCTGGGAAATTCTCTCTTTCATTTCGTTTGCAGCCTTGTTTGTGAAAGTGATTGCCAAGATTGAATATGGAGAAACACCCTTCTGTAAAAGATAGCAAATTCTGTGTGTCAAAAGGCGAGTTTTCCCACTGCCAGCACCTGCTGACACAATCACAACACCTTCGGTCTCATACAAAGCTTTTTTCTGCTCTTCATTTAGAGAATTGACATCAAAATTCATATAAATTATTTTACCATAAATCCGCTATTTTACAAAATAAAAAAGTGAGCATTTGCTCACTTTTTCTTAGCCTCTTTTTCTTGCTCTTTTTCTAGCATTTTCGCTTTTCTTTTTTCTAGCGACACTAGGTTTGTCATAAGCTTCTTTCTTTCTGATATCGCCAATGATACCATCTTTTTGGCACTTTCTCTTAAATCTCTTAAGAGCACTTTCCAAAGATTCGTTTTCGCCTACTTTAACTGTTGTCAATATTCTCACCACCTTTTAGTGCATAAATTTTCTTTGATAAATATATCACATTCAAATCATTTTTGTCAACAGAATTTAAAAAAATTAACATTTTTTTGCCAAAACACCATCTTTAAAAGGCTTTATGATTTCAACTTCAACCACATCGCCCACTTTGCATTTTTCTTTGAAATAGCATTTTATGTAGTTTTCTGTGTAGCCTTCATAAAACTGTCCATTTTTCTCTTCAACAAGCACTTTCCCAGATTTATTTGCCTTCAAAAACTCTTCTCTTGTCTTTTTGCCGACAGCATCAAGTCTTTTGAGTCTATCCGCTTTGATATCGCCATTTAAATCTTTATAAAGTTTTGCTGCTGCAGTGCCATCTCGCATTGAAAATGGGAAGAGATGGAGTTGGGAAAATTTAATTTTTTCAACAAACTTCATTGTTTCCTCAAAATCTTCTTCCGTCTCAGTAGGAAAACCCACAATAATATCTGTTGTTATTCCTGCAAGAGGGAAATATTTTCTGATGAGATTAACTGTTCTTTCAAAGTCGGCTGTTGTGTAATGTCTATTCATCTTTTTTAGCACATTATCACACCCGCTTTGAAGTGACAAATGAAAGTGCGGACAGAAGTTTTTCACTTGTGAAAGTTCTTTGACAAACTCTTCTGTCACAAGGTTATCTTCCATAGAAGAAAGTCTGAGTCTTTTGCCATAGACATCAAGTCTTTTCAAAAGTGTGCCAAGGGCTTTTTCATCCCCAATTTTGAAGTCAGCAACATCAATACCAACAAGCACAATTTCTTTGACATTTTCAGGCATTTTTTCTACTTCGTTTAATATGCTTGAAATCTCTCTTGACCTGCTTCTGCCCCTGAGATATGGAATGATGCAGTATGTGCAAAAATTGTTGCAACCATCTTGAATTTTTATGAATGCTCTTGAAAGGTTTTGTTTTGACATTTTCATATCTTCAAAATCTTTTGAAATTGCAAATTCAATGTTTGTCTTTCCTTCAATGATATCAACAATTCCCATTTTGTTTGCATTTCCAATAACAGCAGTGACATTTTTGTCTTCAAATTGTTTCTTATTTTTTTGACTTGCACAGCCCATTATGTAAAATTTTGCATCCGGATTGAATTTTTTTGCTCTTTCAATCATCTGTCTTGACTTTTTTTCTGCTTCATTTGTGACAGCACATGTGTTTATAACATAGGCATCAGCAAACTCAAGTTTGTCGTTTACATCATGCCCACGAAGAAGAAGTTCTTGCATAATTGCATCACTTTCATATTTGTTTACTTTGCATCCCAAAGTCAAAATTGATATTTTCATCCTAATTCCCACTCAAAATAGACACCAAGCTCATCATTGCGACTGAAGCAGTTTCCGCTCTATAAATTCTCTTTCCAAGCGAAATTGAAGTCGCCCCAGCATCTATAAACTTTTCTTTTTCCTTTTGAGAAAAACCACCTTCAGAGCCAACAATAATCGCAATTTTGTTGTACTTCTCCAAATTTTTGATTTTTTCTCCAACATCTGCTCTTTCGTTTGCAAAAAGCACCAAATCAAAGTCACTGAAAAGATTGATAACATCCTCAACTTTTCTCACATTGCAAACTTCAGTTTTGATTGTCCTTTCACATTGTTTGCAAGCATTTTCTATTATGCTTTCAAGCCTTTCTTTTTTATGTTCGGAAATCTTTGCAACACAATATTCACTCAAAAATGGCACAACTTTTGTTATTCCAATTTCTGTCGCCTTTTGAACAATAAATTCAAACTTTGGTCCTTTTGTTATTGCTTGAAAAAGCACAATCTCCTTTTTTGGATTTCCTGGGCACTCTTTCTTGCCATTTATTTTGCAAACTGCAAAGTTTTTTTCAAACTTTTCCACTTCGCAAATATATTCAAATTCGTCATTCAAGCTGACAATAACATCCGCACCAACTCCAAGTCTCAAAACATTTTTAAGATGTTTGAAGTCGTCATTTTCAATGATAATTTTGTCATCTTGTTTTCTACCAAAAAATCTTCTCATAGTCTCTCCATTTACCTTCTTATTCTATCATAAACAAGTGAAAAATAAAAGGGTTTTAGAGCCCTTTCATTTTGTTTTTAAATTCTTTATTTTTTGGGAAATCGTTTTCGTTAAACGAATTTTCTATCTGTTTCAAAAGTTCTTTAGTTTGTTTTGACATTGTTTTTGGTGGCTCACTCTTGATTGTCACAAGCATATCACCATAGCTTTCCCTATTCAAAACCTTGACACCTTTCCCCTTGATTCTCATAACAGTGCCACTTTGTGTGCCTTCCTTTATGTCAAGAGTCATTGTGCCTTTTGTAAGTGGAATCTCCACCTTTCCGCCAAGAAGGCAAGTCGTGAATGGAACATACAAATCAAAGAGCAAATCTGTGTCAACTCTCTTGAAAATCTTATGTTGTGCAACAGAGACTTTTATGTTTAAATCGCCGTTGTCGCCATTTGCAACAGAATTTCCTTCACCTCTCATTCTGATTGTTTGACCATCATCAATTCCGGCAGGGACTTTCACTCTCACTTGAGCCTGAACTCTCTTCACACCACGACCAGAACATTCTTCACACTTTTCTTTGATAATTTTGCCTGTTCCGCCACATTTTTGACAGACCCCTTCTCTGATGCTCATACCAAATGGAGTGCTTTGTTGGTATCTCACTCTACCTTGACCACGGCAGTCAGGACAAGTGGAAAAATCTTTTCCACCCTTTGCACCTGTTCCGTTGCACTTTGAGCAAGTTTCAATTCTGTTGAATGTGATGATTTTCTCAACACCAAAAACCGCTTCATCAAATGAGAGTTTCATAGCAATGTTTATGTCATCACCTCTCATTCTTCCCCTAGTGGCACCACCGCCACCAAATGCAGAGAAAATATCTGAGAAAATGTCCGAAAAACCGCCACCAAAACCTTGACCGCCACCAAAGAAGTCAGAAAATCCGCCTGCACCACCTTGAAATTGTGGGCCATCAGCAGAGCCATATTGGTCATAATTAGCTCTTTTTTTGTCATCACCCAAAACTTCATATGCTTCGTTTATTTCCTTAAACTTTTCGGCAGCTTCAGGAGTTTTGTTAAGGTCTGGATGGTATTTTTTTGCAAGTCTTCTGTATGCAGACTTAATTTCATCCGCATCCGCAGATTTTGAAACACCCAAAATCTCGTAATAATCTTTATTTGCCATCTTAATTCCTTATTTAATATAAAATTTAGTCAAGAAATGAATTAATCCACAACAATTTCTGGATCTCCATCATCCTTTTTGTCATCTTTCTTTTCGTTGTTAGTGTTTCCTTGAGTATTTTGTGCGGATGCTTGAGCATTTTGATACATCTTTGTGAACACTTCATTTGAAACATTTGTCAAAGATTCAAGAGCTTTTTTGATTACTTCAATATCATCGCTTTCAAACTCTTTCTTTGCTTTTTCAATTTCATCTTCAAGTTTTTTCTTGTCTTCTGCAGAGATTTTATCTCCGTTTTCTTTAAGCATTTTTTCAAGAGAATAAACCATATTGTCAGCTTGATTCTTTGTTTCTACAAATTCCTTTCTCTTTTTATCTTCTTCAGCATGAGCTTCTGCTTCTTTGATTGCAGCATTGATGTCTTCTTCGCTCAAATTTGAAGAAGCTGTGATTGTGATGTTTTGTTCCTTGTTTGTTCCAAGGTCTTTTGCAGAAACTTTAACAATTCCGTTTGCATCAATATCAAATGTCACTTCAATTTGTGGAACACCTCTTGGTGCTGGTGGAATATCAGAAAGTTGGAATCTTCCCAAAGTCTTGTTTTGAGCGGCAAATTCTCTTTCACCTTGCAAAACATGAATATCAACACCAGGTTGGTTGTCAACAGCAGTAGAGAAGATTTGAGATTTCTTTGTTGGAATTGTTGTGTTTCTTTCGATAAGCTTTGTAAACACTCCGCCCAAAGTTTCAATTCCAAGAGAAAGTGGAGTCACATCCAAAAGAAGGACATCCTTAACATCTCCAGCAAGCACTCCGGCTTGAATTGCAGCACCAACAGCAACACATTCATCTGGGTTAATTCCCTTGAATGGTTCCTTTCCTGTGTAGTTTTTAACAGCTTCAACAACTGCTGGGATTCTTGTTGAACCACCAACAAGGATAACCTTGTCAATTTGTGCTGTTGTAAGTTTTGCATCGGCAAGAGCCTTTGTGCAGCACTCTGTTGTTTCTTTAACCAAATCTTCAGTAAGAGCATCAAATTTTGCTCTTGTAAGTTCTACTTCCAAGTGTTTTGGACCGTTTGCATCAGCAGTGATAAATGGAAGTGAAACAGTTGTCATTGGAGTTGCTGAAAGGTCAATTTTAGCCTTTTCTGCAGCTTCCTTAAGTCTTTGCATAGCAAGTTTGTCTTTTGACAAATCCATTCCGCCATTTGCAGCCTTAAATTCTTCTACCAAGAAGTCAATAATTCTGTTATCGAAGTCATCTCCGCCAAGTCTTGTGTTTCCGTTTGTTGACAAAACTTCAAAAACATTGTCACCAATTTCAAGAATAGAAACATCGAATGTACCACCACCAAGGTCATAAACCAAAATCTTTTGATTTTTGTTTTCGCCTTTGTCAAGACCATAAGCAAGAGCTGCGGCTGTAGGTTCGTTTATAATTCTGAGCACATCAAGCCCAGCAATTTTGCCGGCATCTTTTGTTGCTTGTCTTTGACTGTCGTTAAAGTAAGCAGGCACAGTAATAACCGCTTGAGTCACCTTTTCTCCCAAATAGCTTTCAGCATCAGCCTTAAGTTTTGCCAAAATCATTGCAGAAATTTCTTGTGGAGTATATTCCTTTCCATTGAGCTTTGCTTTGTAGTTTGTGCCCATTTCTCTCTTGATTGAGATAACTGTGTTGTCGTGATTTACGATTGCTTGTCTTTTTGCAACTTTACCAACAAGTCTTTCTCCATCCTTTGTGTAAGCCACAACAGATGGTGTTGTTCTGTCTCCTTCTGCATTTGCAATAACAGTAGGTTTTCCACCTTCCATAACTGCAACACAAGAGTTTGTAGTTCCTAAGTCAATACCAATAATTTTACTCATAATATTTATTCCTCCCTTTTATTTACAACAACTTTTGAGTATCTTATTACTTTTCCGTTGAATTTATATCCTGCTTGGAATTCATCCAAGATGATATCATCTTCTTTGCTTTGGTCATGCATAACTGCAATAACCTCATGCAAGTTGTGGTCATATTTTTGACCAACTGCATCGATTTTCTCGACACCAAGTCCGTTTAAAGCGGAAACAATCTTGTTTTCAATCATATTTATCCCGCTCAAAACATTTTCATCTGTTATTGATTTTTTTGCTTCCTTAAAAGTGTCAAGGCAAGGCAAGAAAACTTCAATAACACTTCTTTTTCCTTCCATTTTCTGGAAGTCTAGTTGCTCAGCAACTCTTTTTCTGTAATTGTCAAAATCCGCTTGCAATCTTTGTGCCATAGCCAAATATTGTCCAGCTTCATCTTCCTCTTCACATTCACAATCTTCACATTTGTGCTTATGTTTGTGTTTATCTTTTCCTTTATGTTTACAATTGCATTCGTGCTCCTCTTCTTGGCAGCCGCACTCACAATTTTCGTCACAGTGACATTCATCTTCGCAGTGACAATCTCCTCCGCAAGTGCAGTCCTGACCATCTTGACAGCCACAATCGCAATTTTCATCGCAATCGCAATGTTTTTTCAATTCTTCTTCCATCATTCTCCCTTCTTTTTATTAAGTTCGTCAACCAAGACTTTAAGTGCAGATGCAATGCCCATATAATCCATTTTTTGTGGTCCAAACACACCAATTGATGCAACTTTGTTTCCACCCACAATAATTGGAGCTTTCACAACTGAGCATTTTTGCTCGTCATCTTCCGCAACAACAGCCGAAATCTCTTTTTCATCACCATCCAAAACTTCAATAAGCTCGTCTTCATCATTCAAGGTTTTGAGCACTTTTTTAGCTTCTTCGATTTTTTCCTTGTCAACAAGGTCAACCATACCTTCTGCCTGAACATTTAAAAGCTTTTGTTTGTTTAGTTTTGTCAGTCCCAAAACAATGTTGTCAACAACACTCTGGAAGGCTGAAATTTCGCCGCTCATCCCACTTTTAAGCGATTTTATGTTTTCCATCATAAAACCCATTGTTTCGCCTTTAAAATACTTTGTAAGGTAATTTGAAGCATCATTGCAGTTTTCTGCAGAAGCTGAAATATCCATTGTGTTTGTGATGTATCCATAATTTGTGCCAATCAGCACCATAACCTTGTCGCCAAGAAGTGGAATAATCTTAAACTCTTGCAAAACCAAGTTTTCGATGCCGTTTACAAGCACAACAGTAGGATAATTTGTCGCTTTGCTGATGATTTTTGCAATTCCAGCAACAATATCATTCAAACTTTGAGTTCTGTTTTCAATAAGTTTTCTCACTTCTTCAAGTTCGCCACTTGTCGCTTTGATGTTTTTAAGCAAATTCTCAACATAAAAACGATAACCCTGTGCAGTTGGGATCCTGCCGCCTGAAGTGTGAAGTTGTTTCAAAAACCCCATTGCTTCAAGAGCATTAAGTTCTTGTCTGAGTGTCGCTGTGGAAACATCAAGTGCAGTGCTGTCCTTGACAGAGCCACTTGTGATTGGTGAAGAATCTTTGATAAATTCTTCAACAGCAATATTCAAAATCTTGATTTTTCTTTCAGAGAGTTCCATAAAATTTATAACCCTTTTTCAAGTTTGCTAGCACTCTCGACTTTTAAGTGCTAGCACTATTATATGCAGAAAAAAAATAAAAGTCAACAGTTTTGTGACATTTTTTTAAAAAATTTTTGAAGAGAGAAAAATTGCATATTGACAATCACATTGAATGGTTTTATAATAAGACAAAAAAGGAGAATCAAATGAAAAACCATGTTGCAATCTTTTATTATGTAGAAGACAAAAAACAAAAAGTTGAATCTAAATTTGTAAATTCCAATAATATATATGATATAGAGATTCCTTATGAATCGACTTTCCTTGTTAGATTGTATGACCTTGAAAGTGACGAACTTACACACGGTCAAACACCAAGTGAACCAAAAATCACAAATGTCAAAAACTTCGCCATTGGGCTTGAAATGGGAAGAAAAGCTGTTGAAGAAGAATATGGTAAAGGCTCTCAAGTTATGTATGAAATGATAACAAATTCTTGCCCTTCAATTTGTGTAAACCCAACAGAAGACTGGTATGTTTTGATAAACAAAGATATCACCCCAATTCATCAAAGTCGCTTGAAATATGCAAACGAAAAACTTTTTGCTGAAATTTATTACAACAATCAAAACACCCAAAATTTGTCTGCTCAAAAATTGACAATACCTTGCGAAAAAGCAGACATAAGATATGTTGAGATTCCAGAAGAATGCAAAAACATCTCTCACATAAGCTTCTTCAAAATTGTTGGCGACACAAAGATTGTTGGTGGCAAAAAAGTAAAGTTTTACTCAGAGCCTATCTACATTGACAAAAGATATATCGTAGGTCAAAAAATTGATTTTAAAGACATTGATGAAAGCAGCCTTCCTCACAGACTTTATAGAGACTTATACAATGTTTATGAAGCAGATAAAAACACAACTTTCTGCAAAACAACTTTTGGAATAACTACCGTCAGCAAAAATGAAGAACTCATATCAGAAAACAAACTAAACTATACAAAAATAAATAGATAATTTCAACAAAAAAAGACC
>CAMOEU010000022.1 GCA_946612575.1 uncultured Clostridia bacterium | reverse complement strand
AGTATGCACAAATTTCAAAAGATTGCGAGAAGTTTGCAAAAAAGCATAAGATTGAAGACATAAAGGAAAACAACTGGTTTGAGAAAGCAAGACTTTGGACAAGCATAAATATGTCAACTCTTATGGACAAAAGCACGAGAAAAATTGCCGAACTTATGCTTCTTGGCACATTTATGGGAATAATCACCTGTATGAAAGATAAATCTGACCACAAAAATGTTTCTGCCGAACTTGATAAAATTGTTGATAATTTATATGAAATTGAAAGAAAAAATATTGACAAATTATTGCCTTTTTTGACAATAAACGAATAATTATTAAAAATGCTGAAAATACCATAGCAAGCAATTTTCAGCATTTTTTTATTTATTATTTTTTAATATTTCTTTAATTGTTTTTTCAATATCAAAATTGAGTGATAATTTTGTGACAAATTTTTCACTCAAATTGACAATTTTTCCATTTTCAAGCACAAGACAAAAAACGACATTTTTAGACAGTTCGATTCGCTTTAGAAGTTCTTTCAACTTTACATTTTCATCAATCATAAAGACATTCGCCTTTGAAAAATTTCTTGTCTTCTTTGTGAATATGTTCATCTTTTCATATTTGCTTGTCCTAAACAAATCAAACACTCCGCAAAACAGAAAGATTGAAAACAAAAGATATGTCGGATTGAAAGAGAAAAATGCAAGCACAACAAAAATCACAAAAAAGACAACAGACAAAAGAATGTTTAAAACAATAGTAATTCTTCTTGCAGTCTTACTTGAAATATACTTTGAAAAAAAACTGATGAAGACTCTCCCGCCATCAAGCGGATATGCTGGAATCAAATTGAAAATTGCAAGTGATAGACTTATAAAGACAAAACTTCCTGTGAAAAAGTAAATTTCTGGATATATCCACCAAAGAGCAAAAACAAGAATTACTGACAAGAAATTTGCCACCGGTCCCGCAATTGCAATAAGAAATTCATCTCTTTTTTGCAAAGTCTGATTGAAAAAGGACAGCTCGACACCATATGGAGAAATGGAAACCTTTGATGCTTCATAACCCAATTTTTTTGCAACAATAAAATGACCAAACTCGTGAATCAAGATGGCAAAAACATAGTTTATTGCACATACAAACCCATTGACAACAAACAGCCAAAGCCAAACAAAAAAAGATATTGGGTCAAAATCAAACTTTTTCATTTATCTCCAAACAAAAAAACAACACAAAGTTGTGTTGTTTATTTATATGTGAAAATTTTAGACAATATTATCAGAAGAAACATTTTGCACACCTTCTTCTCCCTTCAAAAAGTCAGGAATTTCCTCTTCTTCTGGAAGTTTGAAGTCGTTATACAAACTGTCACTGTTGTTTTCTGTGCCATCCTCAATAACTTGAATTCTTTCAAGCAAACTTTCATAGTCTGGCAATTGTCCCAAATCTTGAAGATTAAATCTCTTCAAAAATCCATCTGTAGTTGCAAAAAGAAGTGGCTTGCCGACAGCATCTTTTCTTCCAGCAACTTCAATAACACCTTGATCCATCAAAATTTGAATGGCATAATCACAGTTGTTTACCCCTCTAATCTCTTCGATTTCAAGTTTTGTGATTGGTTGTTTATAAGCAATGATTGCAAGAGTTTCAAGTGCTGCACGAGTGAGTGTTTTTTCTCTTATTGGATTGAGCACTGCCCCAATATAGTCTGCATATTCTGGGTTTGAAGCAAGTTGGACTTTGTTTTTGTATGTGATAATGTGAATTCCCTTATCACCACAATATTCTTTCTGCAAATCTTCAATTGCTTTATCTACATCTTTTTCTTTGATGCCAAGTTTTTCAGCAATGAAAGGTTTTTCGATTCCCTCACCCGCAACAAACAGCACACCAAAAATTATATCCTTTATTTTTTTCTTTTCAATTTCCATTTCTAAACCTCATTTGCTGTGATAACAATATTTGCAAAAGTTCCGCTTTGAATAACTTTCACTGTTTGAAGTTTCAAAAGTTCGAGAAGAGCCAAGAATGTGTTTATAAGTTCACTTTTTGTCATATCATCATCAAAAAGTTCGTTAAACTCAAATCTCTTTCTTTCTTTTGCAAAGTTTCTGATTGAAATAATCTTTTCCGCAACAGTAAATCTGTCTTTAACAATTTTCTTTGGTTGTTCGTTTTGAACGGCTTTTTTAAGTTCTTCCCTAGTGAGAAGTTTTGCAAAAGCATCAAGAAGTTGGTCCAAAACCATATCTTTGATAACAACTTTAACTTTTTCCGTTTCCTTTCCTGGAGCACGATAGAGTTTGTTTACATCTTCAATGTCTCTAAGTTTTTTGCTGGCATCCTTGAAAAGTTCGTATTCTTTCAATCTCTTAAGAAGGATTGCTTCATCACTTTCTTCATCAGGTTCTTCTTCCTGCTCTACAGGCAAAACACTCTTTGACTTGATTTCAATAAGTGTTGCAGCCACAGTGATAAATTCACTCGCTTTGTCCATATCCACAGATTTGATGTCTTGCATATATTCAAGATATTGCTCTGTGATGTCAGCAAGCTTAACTGTTGTGATGTCAAGCTTTGCTTCTTTGATAAGGTGAAGCAAAAGGTCAAGTGGGCCTTCAAAGTTGTCAAGTTTAAATCTGTATGCATCAGAAGACAAAAGCATATCTGTGCTTTGTGATTCGTTATTCTCGACTTTGTTCTCTTCTGCCATACAATTCTCCAAAATATGATAAAATTATAACAAATTCAAAGATTTATAGCAAGCAAACGAAACAAAAAAACAAGGACTATTTTGTCCTTGTCTTATATTGAAGATTACTTTGTTTTTTCAGTGTTATTTTTTGCCCTAGCAATTTTCTTGTTGCTATCTTCAATGTGTGCTTTGATGATATTCAATTCGTAATCCACGTTTATATCATAAATATTATTTGTCAATTTATCAAATTTTTTACCATTTTTTATATAAGTTTCTTTTAAAGCAGCCTTTTGAACATACTTTCTGTCATATTCAAATGTCTTCAAAAACAAATTTGTGATTTTTTCATCTGTCCACAATACTGGATTAACTCTTGAGTTTTCATCGATAATAAATCCCAAAACATCCCTTTGGTCAACAATCAAATCAATCAAATCCAAAACTGAATAACAAGCATCTTTTCCATTAATATCTGATTGATAAATCACTGTCACACCATCATTAGAAATTCTTTGCAAGCACGCATATTCATCAATATATGTCACAACATAATTTTTTTGAATATCATGAGCTGCTCTTTGTCCTAATACTTTTTTATAAAAATTGTCTCTCAATCCACGAATCATTTTATCTTTTCTCCCTAAAACAATGATATTCTATCACAGTGAAAGACAAAAATCAATAGGCAATTTCAAAAAATTTAAACTATTTTTTCATAATGGTCTCAAGTTCTCTCCACAGCACAAAAATTCAAACAAAAACAAATTAGAAAAAAGGAGAAAAATCTCCTTTCTTACCATTTTGACACGATTTGTTTTGCTTGTCCAAAAACTGACATTCTCTTGACATCATTTTTGACAATCAAAGGTATTTTCTTTATGATGTTTCCATCCTTTGTCACAGTGGCCATCCCGACAACATCCCCAGCCTTAACTTTTGCTGTCAAATTTTGTGGCAAATCGATTTTTGTTTCAAAACCAAGATTGTCCCCCTTTTTAACGACTGCAGAGAAACCCTCTTTTGCAAAAACATTAACATTATTTTCTTCCCCCTTCAAAACTGGAAGTGTTTTTATTGCAGACAATTCATCAACAAGTTTTTCGCTTCTGAAATTGTTGAAACCGTAATTAAACAAAGTGGCAGTTTCGTTAAATCTTGACTTGCTGTTTGGAGCTCCCAAGACAACAGAAACAAGTCTCATATCGCCTCTTTTAGCAGAAGCCCCAAGACAACAACCCGCTTCGTTTGTTGAGCCTGTTTTTCCACCATCACAGCCATCATAGAATCTCACCAACTTGTTTGTGTTTACAAGTTCGGTCTCTCTTCCTGATGGATGAACAAGTTTGTCCATCCAAATTGTGCTGTATTTGTGATAGATATCATGCTTCAAAATTTCTTTAAGCAAAATGGCACTGTCAAATGCAGTAGAGTATTGTTCAGCTGCAGGAAGTCCTGTGCAGTTTGAGTAGTGTGTGTTTTTCATTCCAAGTTCCTTTGCTTTTTTGTTCATACGATTGACAAATGCTTTTTCGCTTCCATTGAAATATTCCGCAAGTGCAACAGATGCATCGTTTGCTGATGCCATAATTACTGATTTTAGAAGGTCATCAAAAGTGTATTGTTCGTAAGGATCAATAAAAACCTGTGACCCACCCATTTTTGATGCATTTTCACTAGTTGTGATTTTGCTGTCAAGTTTGACATTTCCATCTTTCAACTCTTCCAAAGAGAGCAAAATTGTCATCATTTTGACCATACTTGCCACAGGAAGTTTTTCGCCTTCATTTTTCGCATAAAGTGTTTGCCCAGAGTCATATTCCATCAAAACTGCACTTTTGCAAGACAAATCAACATCTTCACCTTTGGCAAGACAGACTTGCGAAGTTGTTGGCAACAGCAAAAAAATTGCCACAAAAATCAAGCATACAAAAGACAAACAAAACTTTTTCATAAAAACCTCTTTTTGTTATCATTTTACAAAAGAAGTTTTTTATTCATCACAAAACCAAAATAACTTTTCCGTTTAGAAGCACAAGCAAAACCGTTTCCAAAACATTTATCAAAAACAAAATCAAAAGGGAAACCAAAACAAAAGTCACACGATTGAAATCGCCTGAACCATATTTTTTGCATAAGGAATTTTCATTTGCAAGCAAAATATAAAAAACCGCCAAAACGACAAGGGTAAGAAGTTGACAAGGCAAAATCACAACAATTGCTGTCAGAAGACTTCCAAAACCATAAAAAACAAAAACAAGAGCAAAATTTAGACCAAAAAGATATGACCTATAAATCAAAAGAATTTCTGCAAGAGGCATTGTGAAAATTGTGAAAGAACAAATCACCAAAAGCAAAACATTAAACAAAAGAGAAAATGTTCTTGACAAAAAAGCGGAAGAAGAGGCAACAACTCCCTTTTCAAAACCATTTACATCAATCTCCTGAATAGCTTTGAAAGAGTTGTATGCATTTGTCTTTGTCGCAACAACAATTCCGCCAACAATTCCTGCAATCATCAAAACAATCGTAAGAATGATTTTCCACTTATTTTTCTTCAATCCTGTTTCAAAAGAGAAACACAATCCACTGAAAAACGACCTTGCTTTATATGACTTTATCATAGAATATCTTATTTTGATATAAAAGAAAAAAGAACTCTAAAAGTTCTTATTTTTCCATCCATTTTTTTGCGGTTTTCAAAATTGTTTCAAATGCTTTTTTCTTGTCTTCTGTATCAACAAACTCTATGTTTTGCATTCCTCTTAAAAAAGTCATTTGTCTTTTTGCATAATTTCGACTGTGCTGTTTGACAAGTTCAACCATTCTGTCAAAATCATACTGCCCATCAAGATAGTCAAGCACTTCTTTATAGCCAATTGCTCTCATAGATTGGTTATCTTTTGTAAGCCCCATTTTTTTGAGTCTTTCGACTTCGCTAACAAGACCGTTTTCAATCATAATATCGACTCTTCTATTTATGTCATCATAAAGTTTTTGCCTGTCTCTCACAAGTGCAAAAACAAGGCTGTCAAGGTCTGTTTTTTGCTCAAGTTTTTCTCCATCTGCAAGAGCAATTTCAAGAGCTCTAACAAGTCTAACTGTGTTGTTTTTGTCAGTCTTTTGAGCCAAATTTTCATCTTTTTGTCTAAGCATATCAAAAAGATAATCATTCCCCTTTTCCTTTGCAAGATTTTCAAGTTTTTCTCTCAAATCTTTATCATAGGAAGCACCGCCAAAGTTGTAGCCAAGAGTTAATGCCTTGACATAAAGACCTGTTCCACCAACAACAATAGGGATTTTTCCATGAGATAAAATTTCATCTATTTTTTGCTTAGTATATTCAACAAAATCAAAGACAGAAAACTCCTGTTCTGGCTCAAGAATGTCAATTGCATAATGAGTGATGCCTTGTTTTTCTTGCTCAGTCACTTTTGCCGAACCAATGTCAAGCCCCTTATAAATTTGTACTGAGTCAGCAGAAATAATCTCTCCACCAAGAGATTTTGCCAAATTTACCGACATATAAGTCTTTCCAACAGCAGTAGGTCCCAAAATGAAAATAACTTTTTTCATTACAAAGTCCTTTTAAACATTTTCTCCAAATCTTTTTTGGAAAGCTTAACAACAATTGGTCTTCCGTGTGGACATAGTGCAACAGATTTTTTCATTTCTTGAATGAGATAGAAAATCTCTTCTTTTGTCACACTGTCTCCTGCACGAATTGAATGTTTGCAGGCTGTTTGACACAATTTGTCATTTATAATCGAACTTACTGTTTCATTTTTTATCACATCAGTTTTGATAATTTCATCAACAAACTTTTCAAAGTTTAGATTTGACAAAACAAATGGCACAGCAGTTATTTCAAAATTTTGACCTTTCTCAACAATATCAAAACCAATCTCTTGCAGGTTTTTGATTTTTCCAGCAAAAACATCTCTGTCTTTTGACAAAAGTTTTACTGTATATGGCACAAGCAAATCTTGTTTTGCAATGTTTTTGTTTTCTATTTGCTTTTTATATTTTTCATAATTTTGTCTTTCATGCATAGCATGTTGGTCAATAAGATAAATGTTGTCTTCATATTCTGTGATGATATATGTCTTGAAAACAACTCCAACAATTTTGACTTCGCTTGCATCCACAGCAAGAAATTTTTCTTCCTTAAATTCCTGTCTTAGAGAAGTATTTTCTTTTCTTAAATCTTCTCTGACAGAAATCTCAACTTCATTCAAAAGACTGTCTTTGTTGCTGTCAAAAAAGATGTTGCCACCAAATTTGTTTTTGCTTCTTTCATCAGATTTAACTGAAGAAAATTCTGGCATATTTACAATTTCGATACCATTTTTTTGATATTCTTTTGGTGAAACAAATTGCTGATTTTCTGCATCCGACTTCAATTTTTCGCTAAACGAAGCACCTTCTCCGTTTGACAAAACATCTTCATTTGTCTTTCTAAACTCTTCAAAACCTGTTCTTTGAGGCTCAGAATCATTTTTAATAGAGAATTTTTCAAAATTTTTCTCTTCATCTGCAGAAAAATCAAATTCCGCAATCAAATTTGTGCCAATAAGTGCTTTTTCAACCGCTCTTCTTACAATTCCAAAAATCTTTGAAGAATTGTCAAACTTAACTTCCTTTTTGTTTGGATGAACATTGACATCAACTCTGTCATAGGCAAGAGAGAGTTTGATTATGTAAATAGGAAATCTACCTTTCATAAGCATATGCTCAAATGCACCCTGAACACATGCAGAGATAAGATAATTTTCGACATATCTATCATTCACAAAAAGTGTTTGATATGTTCTGTTTGGTCTAGAAATTTTTGGACTGACAATATATCCAGAAACGGCAACACCATCTTCCTCATAGTCAAGTTTTATGAGTTTTTCAAAAATATCTTTTCCATAAACAAGATAAACCACTTCATCCATTGTTCCAGAATTGTGATTGTAAACCACCTTTCCATCAACAACATATTCAAAGTCAATCTCAGGATGTGCAAACATAAATTTTTCAATAAGGTGTGTGACATCGGCTTCTTCAGATTTTGATTTTCTCAAAAATTTTGCTCTTGCAGGAGTGTTGAAAAACAAATTTTGAGTTGTGATTGTCGTCCCATCAACTCTTGCCACTTCACTCACTTTAGAGATGTTTCCACCATCGGCAGTGATAATAAAACCTGTTTGAGAATCTTTTGTTTTTGTTGAAAGTGACACAAGGCAAACAGAAGCAATACTTGCAAGAGCCTCACCCCTGAAACCCAATGTTGAAATTTCGTCAAGATCATCAATATCACGAATTTTACTTGTTGCATGTGGCAAAAAAGCAAGTGGTAAATCTTCTTTTGAGATTCCATGGTCATATTTACTCTCTTCAATTTACATTATTTCATTCTTTCCTTCATCTAATAAAAGAATTCCTTTCTCTGTACAAAATAAAATGTTTCCATTTTCTAATTCAAATGGTTTTATGTACTTAACTTGTTCTAATAAACCATTCCAACATATGATTTGAGATAAAAAAGTAAAAAATATAAATAACTTAAAAATACCATTTAACTTCATATTGGATTATAAAATTATCATATTAATTTTTTATTAAAGAAATCTAAAATTTAATTAAATAAATAATTATACTGAATTGGGGATTGGGGATTGGGGATTGGGGATTGGGGATTGGGGATTGGG
>CAMOEU010000021.1 GCA_946612575.1 uncultured Clostridia bacterium | reverse complement strand
CAAATGATATTCGAATTAAAGAACTTCTCTCTCGAGTGAGCAAAAACGGAGTTCAAGAAGTGATTATGGCGACAAATCCTGATGTGGAAGGAGAAGCCACAGCGATGTATGTTGCAAAAATCTTGAAACCGCTTGGAGTGAAGGTGACAAGACTTGCTCAGGGGATTGCCATGGGCAGCAATATTGAATTTGCTGACGAAGTCACACTTGAAAAAGCCCTAAGACAAAGACAAGAATTGTAATAAAAAACGGCTCTCAGCCGTCTTTTTTTAATGATTTTAATATATCGCACGAATGAAGAATAATCTTGCTAATTTGCAAGATTTTTTATTTGTTTGATTAAATTGTGTGAGTATGTTATAATGTCAGCATAATTAAAGGTGAAAAGATGAATTTTAAAGAAGAAATTGCAGAGATTTTGAAAAAATCAATAAAAAAATTGGGTTACAGCGATGAAAAACTCGTTGTGTCTTTTTCAAACAAACCAGAAATTTGTGATTTTCAAACCAATTTTGCTCTTATTTGTGCAAAAGATTATGGCAAAAAACCAATCGACTTTGCAAATGAAATTGTAGGCGGAATTGAAGCAAACGAAGACTTTGAATTTTCTGCTGTTATGCCAGGATTTTTGAATGTTAAGGTGACAGAAAAAGGACTTTCAAATTATGCAAATTTTGTTTCCGGAAACAAATTTTTGGGTATAGAACAAGAAAAAACAGCAAAACTTATTATGTTTGACTATGGTGGTGCAAATGTTGCGAAAGAGTTGCATGTTGGGCATCTTAGATCTCCAATTGTTGGGGAAGCACTCAAAAGACTCAATATTGCAATTGGAAACAAAACGATTTCTGATGCACACTTGGGCGATTATGGTCTTCAAATGGGACTCACTATTTTACAGCTTAAAAATGATGGCTATCTTGACAATTTCTTTGACGGAACAAAAAATCCAAAGATAAAAAATGTCACTCTTGACCTTTTGAATGAAGAATATCCAAAGGCATCAAAAACAAAAGAAAACGACAAAAATTTCAAATCGGAAGCAGAAAAAATCACTCTCGACATTCAAAGACATATTGAGCCATACTTTGAAATCTACAAACAAATAAAAGATTTGTCAGTTGTGGAAATAAAGAAAAACTACGAGCTTTTAAACACAACTTTTGACTATTATCTTGGCGAAAGTGATGCTTATGAATATATCGACGAGACAATTCAGATTTTTGTTGATAAAAAACTTGCAAGAGAAAGTGATGGGGCACTTGTTGTGGATGTCGCAAGGGAAGGCGAACACATCCCAATTCCAAAGAAAACTCCAGATGAGCCACAAAGATACAAAAATCCTATGCCACCTGCAATTATCAAAAAACACAATGGTGGGGATTTGTATGCAACAACTGACATTGCAACAATTTTGCAAAGAAACAGAGATTTCAAACCAGATGAAATTGTTTATGTGACAGACAATCGTCAGGCAGGACACTTCGAACAAGTGTTTAGATGTTGCAAACTTTCTGGAATTTCTCCAGAAGGACAAAAACTTACACATGTTGCTTTTGGGACAATGAATGGCAAGGATGGAAAACCTTTCAAAACAAGAGAAGGTGGCACAGTTAAGTATAAAGATGTTTTGAATATGCTTATTGAAAGTGCTGGCAAAAAACTTGCTGAAAATGGAATTGTTGGAGATAGTGAACTTGCTCGCAAAATTGGTGTGGGTGCAATGAAGTTTGGCGATTTGTCAAACACTGTTGCGAAAGACTATGTTTTTGATATGGACAAATTCCTGGCATTTGACGGAAAAACTGGTCCATACTTGCAATATACAATCGCAAGAATAAACTCCATCCTTTCAAAAGCAGGAAAGTTTGATGGCAAAGTTTGTGTGAGAACCAGTGAAGAAAGAAATATTGTTCTTGCTGTTTTGAAACTCAATTCTTCCTATATAATATGTAAGGACACATACTCATTAAACAGTCTTTGCCTTTCTGCATTTGACCTTGCAAGTGCATTCTCGACTTTCTATAACAATCACAAAATTTTGACCGAAAAAGATGAAAGCAGGAAAGCGGAAATGCTTGCAATTTGCAAACTTGTTAAAGCTTGTCTTGAAAAAGCACTTTGGGTGCTTGGAATTGATTCTGTCGAAAAAATGTAATCGCTATAAGCTAGTGCATTACAGGCGAAAAAATATTTTAAAAAATTTTTCAAAAAACTATTTACAAACAAAAAGTTTTGTGTTAATATATGGGCATAAATAGAGATTAAACACACGGAGGTGTATTATGAAATATGAATTTGTAAACAAAGCTTGGACTCCAAACGGTGAAGTTGACACAAAAGTTCTTGAAGAAAAAGTTAAGGGTGTTGCTTACAAAGCAATCATCGCTGAAAATGTAAACGGAATGGCTAAATAGTTTGTTTGATGTTTTACTTACAGAAAATATCGCATTTTTTGCGGTATTTTTTTATTTTTGTTTTGAAATTGCAAAATTATATGTTAAAATTATAAATATAAAAAGTACTCGGGTGGTTTTGTGATGAAAAAGAAATACAGACAATATTTGTATCCAGCAATATTTTTGAAAGATGAAGAACTTGGTGGCTATCAAGTTATTTTTCCTGACCTAAACATTTATACAGACGGAAAAAACTTGTCAGAAGCATACCTTGCTGCAAAAGAGCTTTTGAGAGCATACCTTTCATTTGCATTTAAGTATGAAACTGATTTCAATCTTCCTACAAAGCTTGAAACTCTTGCTCCAAAGTGTAAAGCAAACGAAACAATAATGTATGTTGATGCTTATGTAGATTAGACTAAAGTCACGGCCAAATGGCTGTGATTTTTTATTGCAAATTTTTCGTAAAACACTTGACTTAGTGCCGTGTGTATGCTAAAATATGCCTGACACTTTCAAAAGGTGTTAGTTTTTTTGTTAGGAGATATTAAAATGGCAGCACCAAAAAGAAAACAAATTACTCTTGAATGCACAGAATGTAAAGAAAGAAATTACTCTACAGAAAAGAACACAACAAACAACAATGAAAGAATTGAAATTGTTAAGTTCTGCCCAAGATGCAATAAGAGAACAAACCATAAAGAAACAAAATAATTTTGGAGGATGTTATGTCTAAAAAGAATAAGAATCTTGAACAGCAAACACAAGAAGAAGTAGTTGAAACAGCTGCTGCTGAAGAAGTTGTTGCTCAAGACACAAAGGCAGACAAAAAAGAAGATAAAAAATCCAAAGATAAAGAAAAAGACAAGAAAAAATCTAAGAAGAAAGAAAAGAAAAATGGCGGTCTTGGCAAAAAGACAAGAGAGACTATGTCAGAACTTAAAAAAGTCACATGGCCTACTTTTGGAGAAGTTGTTAAGAAGACAGGCATTGTTATTGCCTTTGTTGTGCTTTTTGGACTTTTCTTCTATGGAGTGAATGCTCTCTTGGGATGGCTTGTCACTTTACTCGTGTAATTTTAGGCATAGAAGGATTTAAGGAGTTGTTATGGAACATTCAAACGAACCAAAATGGTATGTGCTTCACACATTTTCTGGATATGAGAATGTAGCAAAGGAAAATCTTGAAACTGTTGTTGAGAAATTCAACCTTCAAGACAGAATTTTTGACATTGTTATTCCAGAAGAAGATGTTATTGAAGAGAAAAATGGCAAGAAAAAACTTGTGACAAGAAAAAGTATGCCTTGCTATTTGTTTGTAAAGATGATTTATGGTGACGACCTTTGGCATAATGTGACCAGAACTAGAGGAATTACTGGTTTTGTTGGTCCAAAAGGAAGACCTCTTGCACTTACTGAAGATGAAGTAATCAAAAACAGACTTGAAAAGATTAAGGTGGAAACAGACATCGAAGTTGGAGATCAAGTTGAAATCATTGAAGGTGCACTTGACAAGATGGTTGGACAAGTGACAGCAGTTGACACTGACAATCAAAAAATCACAGTTTCTGTCGAAATGTTTGGCAGAGAAAATAATGTCGAACTTGAATTTGGTCAAGTTAGAAAAATCAACAATTAGTTTGGTATTTCAAGTCGAAAGACTTTAAATATAAAAATTGTCCGTTATGACATTAAACTGACAAATTTTGTGGGAGAGCAATGCCAATGCTCAAATTTACCACATAGGAGGAATGAATTATGGCAAAGAAAGTAAAAGCAGTTGTTAAATTACAACTCGATGCAGGCAAAGCCACTGCTGGACCACCAGTAGGTTCTTCACTTGGACCTCACGGTATCAACATTGGTGCATTCGTTAAAGAATTTAACGAGAAGACAGCCGCACAAGCAGGATTTATTATCCCTGTTGTGATCACTATCTATGAAGATAGAAGTTTCACATTTGAGATGAAAACACCACCTGCAGCAGTACTTATCAAAAAGGCAATTGGCCTTGAAAAGGGTTCTGCAAAACCAAATGCAACAAAAGTCGGAAAAATTACAAAAGAACAAATCAGAAAGATCGCTGAAACAAAAATGAAGGATCTTAATGCTGGTTCTATTGAAGCTGCTATGTCCATGATCGCAGGAAGTGCAAGATCAATGGGTGTGGAAGTTGTTGACTAGGAGGCTTGTTATGAATAAAGGAAAAAGATATGCAAAAGCACTTGAAGCCTTCGATAAAACAGCTTCATATGATGTAAATGCAGCAATTGAAAATGTTATCAAAACATCAACAGCAAAGTTTGACGAAACTGTAGAATTGCATGTTAAACTCGGTGTTGATGGAAGAAATGCTGACCAACAAGTTAGAGGTGTTGTTGTCCTTCCAAACGGAACAGGTAAATCTGTTAGAGTTTTGGTTATTGCTCGTGGCGACAAGGCTGACGAAGCAACAAAAGCTGGTGCTGACTATGTTGGTGCAGAAGAAATCGTCACAAAGATCAATGGCGGATGGCTTGATTTTGATGTTGCTATCACAACTCCAGATATGATGGGTATTGTTGGTAGAATAGCAAGAATTCTTGGACCAAAAGGTTTGATGCCAAACCCAAAGAGCGGAACAGTGACTATGGATGTTGCTAAGGCTGTTAAGGATGCTAAGGCTGGTAAAGTTGAATACAGACTTGACAAGACAAACAATGTTCATGTTGTTATTGGAAAGAAGAGCTTTGGACAAGAAAAACTTGTTGAAAACTTCAACACAGTTATGGAAGCAATTGTTAAGGCAAAACCTGCCGCAGCAAAAGGTCAATATATTAAAAGTGTAACTTTGGCTTCAACAATGGGCCCTGGTGTAAAGGTGACTTATAATATCTAATGGCAAAAGCAGGGGCTTCCCTGCTTTATGTCGTTTATTTTCGACAATAAAAGTGTTTTTTATCTAACATAGAAATCAAACACTTTCACACAATACTTTTAGTTTTGCAAAGCATTTGATTGACTTGCAAGGCTAAATTAGGATAAAATATCTCTATATTTTATACAACATTCAAGGAGACAATTTTATGGAAAATAAAAGAAAAAAGACTTCATTATTTTTCAAAGGAACAGTAATTGCTTTGGCACTTGCATTTGCTATTTTGTGCTTGCCATTCAATGTGATTTCTCTTGCTAGTGCTGATCTTTCATCTACTGACTACACATATATGACAATCGCAGCTGTTTCTGGTCAAGAAACAACAGTCACAAAGGGTGCAACATACAAGATTGCAAACGGATATATTGGCGGAAACACAGAAGCTGTCATCGGAAAAGTTGCACAAGACTCTGCACTTAATGGAGTTACACTTAAATCTTCAAAAGTGACAGTGACATATTCTTCAATTGTTATTGGTGAAATCGAAAACGGAACAGAGTCTGGAGATGTCACACTTTCTACTGAAGAAGGTGTTGTAGGCACATTTGATGCTGTTAAGGAAGGAAATTATACAGTCACATATTCTTACACATATGAAGATGCTTCACACAAAACTTACACAAACAAATATAGTGTAAGTGTTTCTACAGAACTTACTTCTGCTTCAATCAGTGTGACAGAAAATGCAAGCAAATTCTTGCCAGAAACAATTGACTTGGCTCAAGCACCAGAAACATTCAAGGTTTATGTTCCACAAACAGAAATCAAAGATGAAAATGGTGATGTTGTTGAGAGTGATGATTATGTTGTCACAACAGACAGAGCTGCAGCAATCGCTGACAAGAGCGAAGGTGCTAAATATCTTGTTGTTGGAGTTGTTGCTTCAAACGGAAATGCAGTTGCTCTTACAAAAGATACAGAAAGCGGACTTTATTACTTTGAAAATTCTGTTTTTGCTGACACAAACTATGGTGCTGGCAAATACACAGTGACATATTCTTATTATGAAGAAGGAAACTTCATAACATCTACAACAAAATCTACAAAAGTTTATGCAAAAAACAATGCATACTACAAAGACTATGCTTTGAAACTTGAACTTGCTTCTTCTTGGTCAAACAATGGAGAAACAGGAGTTTCAAAATCTCTTCCAAAAGCAAAGGGTGTGACAGCAACAACAACTACACCTGCTTCAGAAGAAGTTTCAGTAAGCTATACAGTCACAGTTTATTACAAAGCAAACTCAAGTGATTCTTATGCAAAATTGAATGCTGATGAATATAACACAGCATACAACAAAGCAAACGGCATCACAGACAAGACATCTGAAGACTATGAAATCATCGTAAATGAAGATGGCACTTTGGTTGATGCAGAAAACTTCAAACCAATGAAAGACGGAAACTATAGCTTTGTTTACACAGTTAAAGATTTCTTTGGAAACACAGATGCAAACACAAACGGTCTTTATGAATGGACTGATGTGAAAGACACAACAAACCCAACACCAATCGTTTATGATGCTTCTTCTTATGATGAAGCAGAAGGATATGTAGATGCTTCAAGCAAACTTGCATATTATTCAAACCCTGGTGAAGTTGTTGTTTATGCAATCGGAATGGAAGACAATGTTTCAAAAGCAACAGACGAAAAAGTTGTTCTTGAAAGAAAGATTGTCACAAGCGATTCTACAACAGCCGTTTCAATCAAAGATTACAACGACAAAAACCTTGTGTTCAACTATGGCACATATGAAACAATTCAAACAAACAACTATCTTATCAGAAAAGCAACAAACGGTGTTTCTTCTGATGAAGAAATGCTTGATTATTTGAAAGACAACGGTTATATGATTGTTGTTGACAATGCAAACTACAAACACATCTATGAAGTTTTTGAAGATGTGATTGGTTCTGGAAAAGATGATGCAGCTGCTCTTGCATACTTCAAAACTACAGAAGCTAGAGAAGCAGGATTTGCTTATCTTAACATGGACAAAACATTTGGATCTAAGTCAACTTCAAGCACAACAACAGCTGGACTTTCAACAGGACTCTTCTATGTTCACTACATTGCTACTGATGCTGCAGGAAACACAGCAGATGTGACAAAAAATATGTATGTTCAAACATTTGAAGACAGCGAAGCTCCAACAGTTAAGATTGCTACAGATGGACTTAAATCTTCTTATGCAAAAGATTCTGAAATCTCATTTGCAGTTCCTACAGCAACTGACACAAGAGATTCTAGACTCGAAGTTAAAACACTCTATCGTTATTTGAATGGAACATCAGTTGTTGATGCAGGAGATGTTGATTTTGCTGATGTTTATGCAGACCTTGCAGACGAAGACAAGACAAAATATTCTGCTTATGAAGGAAATGGATACACGGTTCTTTCTGATGCAGAATCTTCAACATACAAAATTACTCTTTCATCAGCCGATGCAAACAAGATTCAAATCATTGCTTATGCTTATGATGATTTGGGAAATGTTGGAATGACAGCAACAACAATTGCAATCGAAAATATTGTTGATGCAAAAGCTCCACAAATTGATACCTTTGAAGACTATTCAGATTCAATCACAATTGTTCAAGGGGATGAAGTTGTTCTTCCTACTCTTACAGTTTTGGATGATAAAGTTGAATATATGACATATGATGTTTCAGTTGTTTATACAGACAGCGAAGGAAACGAAACAGTTGTTTCATCTTATGATGACACAGCAGCAAAAAATGTCACAAGCCTTTCAGGATTTGGTTATTATGTTGTTGATGCTGGACAATTTACAGCAGCATTCGCAGGAGACTATCAAGTTAGAATTTCAGTTGCTGACTTGAATGGAAACACAATTGTTTCATTTGCAAACTACACAGTTGAAGCAAGAGAAGTTATTCAAAACCCAGTTATTGGATCAACTCTCTCAAGCCAAACAGTAGAACTTGATGAAAAGCCAACAATTCCGTCGCAGATGCGCGAAGGTAATCACGTTACACTGTTCCCAATAATCTCAGCGTCGGGAGAGCGGGTCACACCGCTCGTCATTCTTCATTGCGAAAGAGAAGATTTCGTGAATACAGCAGTGTATGATGTCAGAACGTACAGGACAGCAAACGGGTACATGGACCAGAAGACTTTCGTGGATGTTATGGTTGACGTGTTTATTCCTCACGTCGAGGAAGTCAGACGATCAGTTAAAGGTAACAAGCATGCACTGCTCCTTGTTGATGGCCATATTTCCCGATATTCAGTGGAGGGCCTTAACATTCTTCGAGATCCAGTGAACGACATAGATCTCGTTATTCTTCCTGCACATACCAGTCATGTTGCACAGCCAATGGACTTGGGTTTGAATCATTA